>JASMKZ010000066.1 GCA_030748955.1 Fidelibacterota bacterium
GCTGGAGAAGTAGGGTCTCAGGTAATTGATAATCTACGCTCCAGTTCTGAGTATATTCCTGTAGCATTATTTGATGATTCCCCTACCAAGTGGGGTACCGTTGTAAACTCCATGTGGGTAAATTCTTCAGATGATTTGGGGGATATCATTAAGAAGAAAAATATTAAATTGGTGCTACTTGCTATACTTGGAATATCTGAAAAGGAAAGGCGGAAGATTTTGCAGAAAATTTCTAAATATCCTGTTGAAGTGAAAATGATTGCAAGTATAGAGCATTTGATTTCAGGAAATTTCAATCTGCAGCAGGTACATGCCGTAGATGTAGAAGATATATTAGGTAGAGATCCTGTTGAACCAAATAAAATCCTACTCGATAAAAATATTAAAGGAAAAAATGTATTGGTTACAGGTGCAGGAGGGTCAATCGGAGGTGAACTCTGCAAGCAGATTATTAAACTGAATCCTCGAAAATTAATTTTATATGAAAACAATGAATTTGCTCTTTACAAGGTACATGCAGAGTTAAAAGAGTTATCAGCATACGTAGAAATTTACCCTGTACTTTCTTCCGTTTTGGATCAAATGAAAATAAAGGACGCACTGCTGTCCCATGAAATTCATACCATTTACCATGCTGCAGCATATAAACATGTACCTCTGGTAGAAATGAATCCGATTGATGGTATAAAGAATAATATAATCGGAACCTATAATTGCGTGAAAGCTGCAATTGACACTTCCGTGGATACATTTATTTTAATAAGCACGGATAAAGCAGTAAGACCCAGCAATATTATGGGAGCTTCAAAACGATTTTCTGAATTAATACTTCAGGGCGCGCATAAAAATTCTAATGGCACCTGTTTTTCTATGGTGCGCTTTGGAAACGTATTAGATTCTGCAGGGTCAGTAGTGCCCCTTTTCCGGCAGCAAATAAATAAGAATGGACCGGTAACCGTTACTCATCCTGATGTTACCAGATACTTCATGTCCATCCCCGAGGCGGTAGAATTAGTTATTCAGGCCGGAGCTATGGCGAAAGGTGGCGATGTATTTGTCCTGGAAATGGGAAACCCTATTCGAATTATTGATTTAGCAGTGAAAATGATTCACCTCAGTGGATTTGAGCCTAGAGACAGCAACCACCCCGATGGAGATATTGAAATAAAAATTACCGGACTTCGTCCAGGTGAAAAATTATCCGAAGAACTCATTATCGGAAATAATGTTTATTCAACGGATCATCCACAAATTCTCAAAGCAGAAGAAACATCTCTGGATTGGGGTGAAATAGAAAAATTCACTTTAGCAATCAAGAATGCTGTAGAAAGTCTAGCAGGAACAAAGGCATTAACTATTTTAAAAGAAGCTGTAGTGGAATGGGACCCTGAGTTTACCATCGAGAAATACTCTCAGTCAAATGTCTCTATGAAATTAGACCAAAATACAAATGTTGCAGAGTGTTAATAATATTCTACTTTATAAAACAAGACTGTCTCTTTCCTGTTTAATAATTCTTCTATCCTTTTCCTTTAACCAATCCTTAATTCCCTCACAAAGAGCATATTATAAGTTTTATCACTGGGATGAATTAACCAAAGGAACATTTATATATCCCAAAGTTGGTCCCGTTTTAAGCACAGATGAGCCTTCATTTCATCTTCTTTCTTTTTATTCCTTTAAATCTGATTCTAACAAAATATTTAATGCGGATATATTCCCCGAGTTTAATCTTTCAAATGAGGGTAATTCTAAAATACGTATTTTTGGTTCTGTTCAGGTTAACCTATTGAAAGATCTTTCTATCCAGAACGAATATGAATTAGACAGCAAAGGAAGCGATGACAGTAACTTCAGAGGAACCAAGCGTATTACAGCTGGAAGCTGGGTAGGATATTTGCAACAGTCATCACTCACATGGTCGTATAATAGTGGGTATCTGTCTTTAGGAAGAGGAAATCCATTTTATCTGTCAGTCAATGAATCAGTATTTTTAAATGCTGCAATCCCCCCAATGGAATATGGGTATTGGTATCATAAAAGGAAAGATTTTCAGTTTAACTGGGGATTGATGCTTAGTAAATCAGGAGAAAAGAAAAAATTTATTACTTTCCACAGATATGGTATTCATAAACCCCATTGGAATATTGGGTTCACGGAAGCAGTGATTGGGGTCTATAATAGCTGGAGCTCCGATGAAATCGGATATATTCTTCCTGCGGCGGTCTTACTTGAAACAGAGGAAAATCGGGGAATTAATGCCAATTTAGTCTGGGTAATAGATGGCAAAATAAAGAGAAATGATTGGATTGGCTATTTTGAATTATTAGTAGATGATTTTGCATTGGACGGCGGTTCACCACCCCAGTTGGGTGGGTTATTAGGAATAAGTCGAAAGGTGGGCAAAGTCCTCACCAATATCGAATATACCAGAATAAACCGTTGGACTGGCAACCATTGTAATTCAGCAACAATCTGGGTTGATAATGAGGTACCTATCGGTCATTCTATTGGATCAGATGCACATCAAATAAATTGGCAGTCTATTTATTTCTTTAAAAAAGACTTCAGTATAGAGATTTCATTAAATTATGTAGAGCATGGTAATGGTGACCCCATCTCAAGGCTTAATGAATGGCCTGAGGAGATTAAATGTGATGAAAATTTTGGTTATAGCTCAGAGCCAACATTTCCGTCAAATAGTATTAATTCGGCTGATGGGAAACTTATATTTTATTATTTAATTCGAAATTGGATATTAACTGAGACTAAAGTATTGGTAGATAAAAAAATGCCGCCCTCCTATATGGCAATATTTCAATTTCGATTAAATTAGGCTATTTCTTAAAATCCTAAAGGCGTTTTTATCAGTAATCCAAAATATATAAAATCGGTTGAATCACCCTTTCCAGATCCAGGACCTACATAGCCAAAAGTTCTCTGACCATGTAGATTTACTGCAAATTTGAAGCCAGATATATTCATAGGTAAATAATAATTAATATCAAATGAGAATGAGGGGTGCATTCCATTTTCCTTATTATCATAGGTCATAGAGTTTAAACCCAGTCCAACTCTTGTTTCAATTGATTGTAATGGAAATATTGAAACATTCCCAATAATATTAAACATACTATACTTTAGATTCTCATTTACAGACATTGATGACATATATCCATCAATCCCAGTTACAGCCTCTAAGCCCGCTATATTGAATGATACTGGCGTATCTATTCTAAGACCCATATTTGAGCTTGCTGTAAAATCATTCATTGTTACAGGAATAGTTGCGCCTATGATGCTTGAAACTCCAAATCCCATCGCTCCTCGCTTAGGGCGGTTTGGAGAAAATTGAGGCATACTACCACCGGTTCCTTTTCGGGATGATTTAACTTTTGTTTTCTCCCTTTTATCAGGTTGGTTACGATTATCGGAGAAGGTATCTTTTCTGCTTCTGCTTTTATTTTCCTGAAAGTCACTTGAATAAGATGGATTTGAGAGTGATGATCCAACTGACAGGGAATTGTCAAAAAATGCATTTAAAAAGGCTTCGTATTCTTTAGCAGTCTCCAAATCATCAGGATTTAATTCTAATTTTTGTAATTCATACTCTTCCTCTCCAAAATCAAAATCATCATCCAATAAATAAAGATTATCATCAAATAAAATTAATTTCTGACCAGAATCTTTATTTTTATTTGAATGTATCCGCTGTTTTTCCAGGGGTTTCAACTCTAAATCATCAAATTCGTCAAGATCAATGTGTTGATTGCCAAGACAAATTCCAACTGTAAATACACCTAATGACAGCAGAGAAATGCCGCACAGAATTTGGTTTAATATATTTATTACCCGTTTCACTCTTATTTTTATTCTGAATATAATCTAGAATAGATTACAGGGTATTTAGCATTATTACCAAAAGGTTTAATAAAATAATTAAAGTAAAATATTAAATAAAACAGATAACAATTATTGATGATCAAATTGAGACTGCCCTAAATTTTATGCTGATTTTTCAAGTATTTTTAAACATTTCAAACAATAAATGAATATTTCCATCCTCTACGGAGGGTTTTCCACAGAACATAAGGTCTCTATCCAGACGGGATTAGCCATAGCGGAAGCGTTGAAAGGCAATTATAATCTGGATATGGTTTTATTAGAGCAGGATCTGTATCAAAACCCTCAGCTATTATTGGATTCTGACCTGGTGTTTAATTCTCTTCATGGAGGTGAGGGGGAAGATGGAACTATTCAGGCATTTTTTGATTTGCATAATATTCCCTATACAGGTTCAGGTTCCAAAGCATGTAAAATTGCCATGGATAAAAATATCACCAAGCTTATCGCAAAATCTGTTGGGATTCCAACACCAAACTGGATCCTCCTGAAAAGAGATCAGTTTAAAGGATTCTCTTTGGAGAAAAATATGGCACCTAAATTTGATTTTCCTTATGTAATAAAACCCTCTTGTGAAGGCTCAACATTCGGACTATCAATTGTTAAGGAAGAGCCAGGCATTGAGGATGCCGTAAGTCTAGCGGCAGAATTTGGAAATGAAACGCTCATTGAGGAGTTTATACCCGGAAGAGAAATTACAGTGGGAATCTTAGGAAATAAACCATTGCCTGTAGTGGAAATTATTCCAAGGAATGAATTATATGATTATGAGTGTAAATATACCGATGGAATGAGTGAGTATGTAGTTCCTGCAGACCTGCCTGACTCAGTAACCAGAGGAATTTCAGAAGATGCCCTGAAAATTTACAAAACCATTGGCTGCAGGCATTATGCCAGAATTGATTTTAGATTGAATGAAAAAATGGAACATTTCCTTTTAGAGGTGAACACGCTTCCGGGAATGACTTCAACCAGTTTACTGCCTAAAGCAGCCAAAGCAGCAGGATTAGATTTAAATAGTTTAGTTGATACTATCGTAAAAATTGCCAGCATGGAGTAAAATGCAGTTTTATAATACCTTACATAGAAAAAAAGAAACATTTC
>JASMKZ010000067.1 GCA_030748955.1 Fidelibacterota bacterium
TATGCACTACTGCTAGGTGGTACAAGTTCATTTAGCTTGCCTCCTTATAATTATTTTATAATAAATTTTCTAACTTTGTCATTATTTTTTATTTTTATTATAAATTATAAAAAGTTTCTTAAAAAAAAAATTGATTATTTTAAATACGGCTGGTTTTTTGGATTTGGTTATTTTTTTTTCTAACTCTTCAACAGGGATAATTTCTTCAACCCCACGAAGTATCAACTCCATCTGCTCATTTAATGGTGCAAAAGTTTTCATATTAATTTCTATAGTTTTTAATGGCTCTGTCCACTTGTCTTTTTAAATCACGATCTTGCTTTGTCTTGCGTTTATCCCAGAGTTTCTTCCCCTGTGCCAAACCAAATTCAATTTTTACTCGTCCTTTTTTCAAATAGAGTGACAAAGGGATAAGTGTCTTTCCCTTCTCTTCTACGAGTCGTTTTATCTTATTCAGTTCCTGTCGATGAAGCAGCAGTTTCCTGTCTCGTACTGGGTTATGCGTAGAATATCCTGCATTGGAATATTCACCAATATGCATTCCAATTACAAATAATTCATGCTCAATAAATCGTACATAGGCTTCTTTCAGATTGGCTTTTCCTTCCCGAATGGCTTTTACTTCCGAACCAACCAGTACCATTCCTCCTTCAAATTTTTCTAGGATTTGATATTCATGGAATGCCTTGCGGTTTTGTGCAATAAGTGACCTGCTCATTTATAAAAAGGGAATTTTACCGTTTTCCTCTAAATCGCACCTATAAAATTAGGAGGGAGTGATTTCTCTGAACAAGGATGAAATAAAGATATTCTAAGGTATTATTACTTAATGTTACACATTATATATAATGACCTATATATCTGTATTATATAAGCATTATATATTTTATGACAGTGATTTAATTTTTAACTCATATTCATATTTAGGAGTATTTTTCAGTAGTTTTTTATAAATCAAGATTGCCATAGATTGATATTTTGCTTTCTGAGACTTCTCGCTTACAATAGAAAGTTCATGGTAGTACATTGCCCTAATCTCTTCACTGGGAATCTCTTTTTTCATATTTAGCAATGTTGTCATATCACCTGTTTTACGGGAAAGCATAGTCATAACCTCTTTTTGCATTAGTGAAATAAATATTTTTTTCTCATCATTCATACTATTTCCGATCTCACTTGACCTATCGGCAGATCGTAATGCACTTACATAGTCTCGCTCCATTCTGAATAATTTCACATTTACCTGTTCACACCTGAACAGTTCAGTGAGATTTCCTACCTCTTTAAATACCGTAGATGCTTTACTGATTTTCTCTAGAGACTCCTGAACTTTATTTTCCATACAGTCAATCTCGGCAACTCTCTCTAAAAGCATAGCTTCTGTATGGCTGTCTGACTGATCTTTGCAGATTATGAGGGACTTATCAAAGTATTTTCTAGCCTCTTTTAACTTACCCATATCTACATACATTTCCGCCATATTTGCATAGGTATTCATGAGCCCAGCTGTAATTCCTAGCTTTTCCATAATGGTCATATTCTTTTGAAAAAATAAAACTGCTTTATTGTATATACCCTGATGCTTATATATAAGAGCAATACTGCTATAAGCATTAGCAATGCTATGCTGATCCCCAATTTTTACTGCCAAATCCAGCATTCTGTTAAAATATGTCAACGCAGTTTCAAATTCCTTCAGCTCCTTATGGCTAAGACCTAAATTCCCAAAAGTCTTTGCTATTGCCTGCTGATCGCCTATTTCAATATTTTTATCCAATACATTTTGGAAAACTTTGATAGCATCTGAAAACTGTCCTGTTATTATGTTGATTATACCCAGGTTCCCCAGGGCTTTTGCACCTTGATGCTTCAGATTATACTTTTCACATCGACTTAACTGTTTCTCGTAAAATGTCTTAGCATCATTCATTTTCCCCTGTCTTAAATGCACAGTTCCCATATTCCCATAAACATTAGATAGCTGCATATCTTCATTTTCAGCAATAAAATATTCTTCCTGTTCTTTAAAACAAACCATGGCATCATCTAAATGACCCTCATCAATATTTAGACTGCCAATATACCCCATTGAACGAGACCATTCTTCTTTTAAGCTTAGTTTATCAGAAATGCTTAATTGTTTCTCAAAACAGCTTCTAGCCTGTTTAAAATCGCCCAGAAGGTAATATGAGTTGCCCAGACCTCCAGAAAACTGAGCTTCACGGATATTATCTTTTATTTTTATAGCCTGCTGATTAATATCTTCATATATAGACTTGGCTTCTTTCCAGCCCCCTGTAAGAATCAATATGTCTGCAATCTTGCTCTTAGCATCTAGGCCGATATTCAACTCATTATCCTTCAACAGTTCAATATAGCGCTTATAAAATCTAATTGCCTGTTTATTATCATAAATTGAGGCAGCCTTCTCTCCGGCAGAGTCAAGATATTTTTTTGCTTTGCCATCCTGACCAGCTAAATCATAATGGATTGCTAGATCATATAAAAAGAGTTCTACCCGATCATGATATTCAGATTCAATGACCTCCCCTGCCATGCGATGCATGATCTTTCGATTACTCTTTAAAATAGTTTTATAACTCACCTCTCTTGTTAAAACATTTTTAAATTGATAATAATCTGACAATGATTGCACAGGGTGGATAAAATTTAATTTTTCTAAATCATGTATTTCACTATTTATATCAGATGTTTTACCTAAGTCTCTGTTTAGAATCTCAAGAAGTTTAACATAAAACTCTACGCCAAGTACAGAAGCTTTTTGCAACAATTCTTTAATGTCGCCTTCAAGCAAATCAACACGGGATAATAAAATTGACCCTAAAGTATCTGGAATATCTTTAAGATCCATTTCCGATGATATATCCTCACCATGCTTATATTTTTCCAGTATTAGCTGCATCCATTCTTCAACATAGAATGGATTACCTTCTGACCCCTCAATTAAGATATTATATAATGCTTCTGAAAGCTCTTTTTCATCAGTAAAATAATTTATAATTTCCAGGCACTCATCCTCTTTTAACGGCTGCAGGATAATTTTTTTAAAATTACAATTTCTATTTACCTCAACAGGCATTTCAAATTCTGGCCGGTAGTTTAAAATAAAAAGATATTCAGGAGAATATTCATTCTCGCGGGACATTCCTAAAAATTCAAATAGATTGATAAGCGCATCCTTAGATGGATCATCAATCCAATGTAAATCTTCTAGAATAATAATAAGGGGAACGCCCGACAGATTCGCTTTTATTGTTAATGCATATATAAAACGTCTGATTGCTATCTGAATATGGGTCTGAAGTTCACGCCCCTTTGTTTTTAATCTTTCAGCAGCAGACTTGATTCCTATTAAAAACCCAATAAGCGCTTTAGATTCTACAAATTCCTCACATTCTTTCTCAGTCAAATAGCTTTCCACATCTACATAAAATTCGTCAAGCTTTTTCTTAATTATATCAAGAGAATCTAATTCTGTTATTTTTACACATGTTTTTATAAGTGAAACAAAAATATGGTAGGATCGTGAATGTATATTAGAGGTAGCACCATGTATATAGAAATGCTTAGATACATGGAGAAATTCTGAGACTAAACGACTCTTTCCCTGCCCTGCATTTCCTTCTATGCCAATGGCTGTAAACGGAGATACTTCCTGTATCCCAATTTTTTGCGCAGTTTTATGAAAAAGATCATTTATTTGGCTAATCTCCTTCTTATTGCCAACAAATGGTGTTTTAAAGCGGGGGTCTAAATCATCCTGCCTATCTTTTGTTTTAGAAACAAGAAAAACAGATACTTCATCTCTCTTACCCTTAACCTGAATATTTCCATAATCTTCAAATTCAAAATAATCTTCTACCATCAGCATGGTTTTCTCAGGTAGCATAATGCGGTTTACTGGAGCATTCGACTCCATTCTGGAGGCAAGATTTACAGCATCTCCATAAGCCGTAAAATCACCCTCTCTGCCTTTTCCTACTTTACCAGTGGTTACAAGACCCGTGTTGATACCAAATCGAACGGATAAAGTATGCTTTTCAGGGCTTAAGTCATAAGAAGATGGGATTTTCTTATTAAATTTATCAAGTTTGTTCTGCATATCCAGGGCTGCATATACTGCTCTCTGAGTATCTACTTCACTGGCTACTTTAGCTCCAAAAAGTGCCATAATCTGATCGCCAGTATACTTATCTACATAGCCACCATGGTTTTCAACAGATTTCGTAAATACTTTAAGAATTCCATCCAGTATATTTTTTATAATTTCATGATCTAAGCTTTCAGACAGCTCAGTAAAGCCTTGAATATCGGCAAAGAGGATGGCTACATTGCGACGCTCACCTTCTGAAAGAAGGGTGGTTTTTTCCTTTTCAATAATTTCATCAAGCTCAAAATCATCAAAAAGATTATCTAGGTGTTCAGTCATGGATTTTAGATACAATCATGCCGGATAAATTGGGGGATATTTTCTACAAATAAAACTAATTTATACGGGAGGTAATTGGGAGATTGGAATCCTAAAAGAAATTTTTAATATTACGGTGTAGTGAGGATATATTGCATCACTTCTACAATATCTAATACATTCACTAATCCATCAAAATTAACATCAGCAGCTTCATAAGCATCACCATCTAGAGAGCACGATGTATCCTCTTCCATTATATAGCATATCATAGCAACAATGTCTAATACATCTACAGAGCCATCTAGAGTGGCATCACCAAGCATAATTTCAAAACCAATACAGCTGTCAACGGTTTTAACCAGTTTAGTATCCTCATTCATGAGCCAGACATGATAGCACCATGTTTCCTGTGTCATAGAAAAATTATCAAAATACCAAGTCTGAGGGGTATGTTCTACAATAAGACATATACATTCATCATCATCTACTTCCCAGCTGAGATCCGTCCACACATAACCTGCACCTTCACAAAGCGTTTCATT
>JASMKZ010000068.1 GCA_030748955.1 Fidelibacterota bacterium
GTAGCTATTCTGACAAGTGGATATAAGGATGCAGGTACATATAACCTCACTTGGGATGCGTCTGATGTTTCCAGTGGAATGTATTTTGTGAAAGCAGAATTTGGTGGAATTACAGAAACGCAAAAACTGATGCTTATTAAATAAATTTTGAGCATTTCTGTTTTAATAAAAAAAGCCGCATTTACTGCGGCTTTTTTTATTTCATTAATATCCTATTTAAAAGTCTGAAATTTTCCTTCTTGATAGCGGGACCAGTAATCATCTAAATGAGTTTTTAACTTAGGCAACAGAAAGAATGCTCCAATAATATTAGGCACTGCACAGGATAAAATCATCATATCTGAAAAATCAATCACATTTGAAAGTGATGAAATGGAACCGATAAAAACACAGCATAAAAATATAGCTTTATAAATAATTAGTGAAGAATCGGCAGAAGACAAATATTTCCATCCTTTCTCTCCATAGTAGTACCATGAAATCATAGTGCTGTATGAAAAAAGAAATACAACGATAGCAAGAATATATGGGAACCAGCTAATTGCACTACCGAAAGCCGCAGAAGTAAGTTCAGCCCCTTTAATTCCTTCTGCATTTATTAATGGATTCTGATCAGCTGTTATCAGTATCACTGAAGCTGTCATAAAACAGATGACAATGGTATCAATAAATGGGCCAATCATAGCTACTATGCCTTCACGTACGGGCTCATCTGTTTTAGCTGCTGAATGGGCAATGGCTGCAGACCCAACACCTCCTTCATTACTAAATACTGCCCGCTTTATACCAATTACAATGACTCCCATAAAACCGCCATATGTGGCTTCCGGATTCAATGCCTGCGAGAAAATTGAGTTTATAACTCCAGGCAATTTATCAAGATTCATGAAAATTATAAATAACGATGCAGAAACATATAAAATGACCATTGTTGGCACTATTTTTTCTGTTGTTTTTCCAATTCTTTCAATCCCTCCCATTATAACGGCTGCAACAAGACCCATTAGAACAATACCGTATATCCAGCTTGGAATACCTGTGAGAGATCCTACGAGTTCATAGGACTGATTAGCCTGAAACATATTACCACCACCAAAAGCACCGCCAATAATGAAGATGGCATATAGAACACCTAAAATTTTTCCGAATGTACCAAGGCCCATCTCTTTTAATCCCTGATCTAAATAATACATAGGTCCACCACTCACAGAACCATCGTCATGAACCGTTCTGTATAATTGGGCTAGTGTGGCTGAAACAAATTTAGCGGTCATACTGAAAATAGCGATAAACATCATCCAGAATACGGCGCCTGGTCCGCCCAGGGATACTGCAACTGCCACACCGGCGATATTACCAAGCCCAATAGTTGCTGAAAGTGCAGATGTGAGGGCCTGGAAATGACTTATCTGACCTGTATCATTTGGGTTATCATATTTCCCTTTTATAATATCTATAGAATGTAGAAACCCTCGAATATTAATAAATCTAAAATAAAACGAAAATGTAATGGCTCCAACTAATAGTACCAGAACAATAAAGGGAATTCCAAATATTTTATAGAATAGGACATTTGCAATATAGCCTACAAATATTCCAAAAATATTATCAATAGCTGTTATCATTTTTGCTCCAATTTAATTTGATTTGATTGAAAAATGGTTATTAATTAAATGGAGGATTCCTCTTTTTCCATTATTTAATTCCAAAATATTCTATGAATTTACCCATATTTCAGTTGAACAATTAATAACTTTTCAATATTTTTCAGGAATGAAATTATTTGATTGGGATTATGTGAAGTTCTAAGTGATTCAACTTAAATCAAAGCATTATATCGTTGATAATAATTAAAAGCTGGCTATTTATTCCACTGCCAACTTAGATCAAGTAGAGGAAACAGGTTCCACAGGCCTTCTAATTTATTGAAGGGATAATATCCATAACTGTATTTATAACCAGCGGTGAGGATATATTTTTTGCTAAGATTGTAACTCAATAAGAATTTATGTTCCAGAAATATCTTTTCTTCTGGAAGAAAAAACATGTCCATATCGGCTTTCAGTGAAATTTTTTCAGAATAGATATAGTCTAAGTCTAGGCCCATATTTGCCCCGATACCATAATGATAAAGTGCCATTCTCGGGTATGCCAGGTCATAGTCAATTAAATGTCGAGAATCCAATGTGCAGCCCAGGCATGTAGACATGCCTAGTTTTGCAGTTACAGAATATTGTGTAAATATTTTTGTTGCTAATAGTTCACCCTGTAAAACTATGAGATGGGGGATTTTTCCAACATCATTAGGGTTAGATAATAAACCACCTATGCCTTTCTTCTGAAGTATCTTGAAAAGAGGTGTGGGATAGTCAAAACTATATCGGGATGCCAAACCAAGTCCATTTATTTCTTTATAGAATTTCTTAAGCTTGACATTGGGTTTTACAAAAAACAATAAAGGATGCGTACTGATTTCAAGATTATTATTCATTCCATAAATACGAGGTTGAAAAACACCCATTTGGCGCTGCCCATTTTCAAGCGGGTAAGCAGTATCACCTGCGAATAGAATTCCACCGACAACTAAAAGTATAAAGCTAATCTGTAAAATAATTTTCATATTTTAAGGAAATGCTAAAGTTGCCGAAACAGGCGCATGGTCAGAGAGTTCGTGTGCATCCTGATGAGTAGTGCCATTTATGAAACCATCTTCAAAATTGGTAAAAAGATAATCCAATTTTCTATCCCAATAATCTACATCAGAAAATCCGGTGTTATTAGCATTTGTATTCCAGGGGCTATGGGTATTAATTAGAGATAAATCATCTTGTTGAAGAGATACTGAATCTATTGCGGGGTTAAAATTATAAAGCGGTCTCAATAAATTTATTTCATTTGGAATAAATTCAAAATAAGAGCCCTCATAGACAGTATTGGTATTATAATTACCATCACATACATCATCACTGCATTTATCATCTTCGCAAAAATCTCTTTTTGATGTCCATGGGGTTAGTGCATTTAGATCACCACCTGATATAAATATATCATCATTTTCTTCAATGCCATTCAGTACATTAACATATTCATCGATATGTTTTTGTTTTGTGTCATCTTTAGCAAAAGCTGTTGCATGAATATTAACAGCATAGAAATTATCATGTTCAGGTAATGTAATTTTTGCTTTCAGTATGTTGCGTCTGAGATAAAAATACTGGGTGAGGTCATCCTGATCCGTCCGCAATGGGAGTTTAATCCGCTCAGCATCGGTTATTTTCCAGCGGGATAATATGGCATTTCCAGCATCCACCTTTCCCAATCCATCACTGGCGACTATTTCAATATTCCACATAGAAGCATATGCGCCATAATTCAAATGAGTGCGATCTAAAATGTACTGCAGTTGATTCACATAAGAACTACGTTTTGAAGATATGTCAACCTCTTGTAATAGCAGTATATCAGGTTCGGTTGACTTAATATAGGCAACAATTGAATTGAGATAGCCTTCTGTTTCTCCCTTTGTCATGAGTACCCGGTCGCCGCATGAATCACCAAAAAAGGGTATTCTCCCGGCACCAAAACGGATGTTCCAAGTCATGACTTTTAGGCTTTCAACATTTTGGGGCTCATCTTGTAATGGAGATGCCGTATATGAATTTGCGCTCTCTACATCCTCATAGGTGGTCACCAGAGATCGGCAGGAAAAGAAAAATACTACTGCCAAACAAACAGCATATTTCTTCAAATTAGAATTTCCAGTAAATGGCAATTATTGGTATTTGATTATGAATGCCAAAACGAAAATGTTCATTCACCGCATACATGAATCCAAAATCGAAATGGATGGGGCGAATATTATTAAAAGCCTCTTTTTTTACAGGAGACTCACTAAGTTTATGAGCATAATGTTCAGTAAATGGTCCTTCAAAATTTGTCCTTTGATATAGATCTAGAAAAAATGGATCATAGAAAACTTCCCCAACCATTTTAAGCTGGCGAGTTATATCTATGTCAACGCTGGCAAAAATACGGTGGGGGTATACATCTGCATTTATGGGAATTTGAACAGAAGCTCCTACTGTACTGGAAACTCTTCCCCGCATCCCTTTTCGTGCTTTTGAAAAAGTATAAGCCGAAAAAAGTTCTACCATAAAATCTAAATCGTCCGTATTCTCTACTTGTACATCATTATCATCTTCAGAATAATAATGAGCAGATTCAATTGTTGCACCAATGGGGAAATATCCCCCATAGAATAGTGAATCGGGACAATCAGAATCAGAATTCCAACAACCATCTACATCAATTTCGCCCGATTGCCACACAACTTTATTTGGCTGCCAATAGGTGTGTAAATGTCCTCCAATAGCAAGGGCAGATTCTTTTTCCCAATTCCCCTTTTGAAAAAGCATATATTTAGGCCGAATATTGAAATTGCCCCATAAAAAATCAACCCACCTGGATGATAACTGTAATTTATCAGATAAACCAAATGCAAAGGATAATCCGCTTAGGTACAAAGTACCATCATCAAGTACATACGCAGTGGGGTCAAAAAATGTGTCTATAAGTCTTTCCTCACCCATGGCAAATTCAATATCTTTTTCAGAACTGCCTCTTGTACCTGTTCCAAATAGCAAGTCAGATAGACTGTACGCTCTACGGTAACTAGTTGTTGGGCCAGCCTTTTTTTCTCCATCCTGGGTGACCTGGCCAGATTCCTTCATATCTAAAATATCTGATTTTTCAATATCTAAAACTCCCAATTTAGTATCAAGTTTGATTAGTATATCTGTCTCACTCAATTTAATACCGCTAAATGTTTCTCCAGTTTTGAGTTTTATTTCATATTCAGTTCGAACCAACTCGTCCTTATTTAAAGTTACAGACCCATATTTAGTTATAATAATGTAAGTTGTTTCGGTCTCTTCTTGAACA
>JASMKZ010000069.1 GCA_030748955.1 Fidelibacterota bacterium
ACACTATAATAACCCCAGCCCGAAAGTTGAAACTCATCATTATGCCAAAGATAAGATGAAAAAATACCATCGTGTTGGTAATTGTGGCGTATCAATGGCTTCTTTTCGCCATCTACTTTCCTAACGTGAGGTGCCAACATTTCCCATGAACCAACGATACTCTGGGCATATAAGGTGGATAAAAGGAGGAATAATGGCATTCCATATTTCATAATCCAAATCTACCCATCATCCTACAAACAAAAAACCCCACGAAAGTGAGGTTGCTGTCACGCATTTATTTGCGGCGGTGCAATTATCAGATCAACAGACGGGCTACGAAGAGCGAGAATCCTGGCTCAAAGCTATTTCTTACCGTATTACCGTTAACTTCTTGTTCATATATTGTTATTGAATCATTTTCTACTTCGCATTCCACACTGAATAAAATTTCTGAGAACGTGTTATTGTTATTAGAATAGTTTGTTATAATAAGATTGTTTGGCGCACAGTCACTTCGTGATATATCCACATTATAATTGCGATAATACCATTCTAAATCCGGTGGACCCATGATTGAATCAGAAACTGCATATGCGCCCAAATGATTTTCATTTACATATTGGCATGAATTATTATCTATATCAGCATTAATATCATAATTAGTTGCATTACAATCGGTACACCCATCTTTTGTGACACACGATGTTCCCCATATAAATATTCCAGCAAATAATAATAGCTGATAAAAATATTTCATTTCCGAATTACCACTTTGGGAAAGAGTCCATTATTTTGCTTTGTTGATTATTATTTTATTGTATAACCATAAATGACAGGGCTTGAATCAGCACCCCATTTATTAGCTTTATAATAATCGCTCGATGCTTCTACGCCAACAGCAATATGTATGGATTGTCCTTTTTGTAATATGGGGACTCCATTCGCAGTCGATAAAAAACCTTTTAATTCAACACGCATTTCAACTTCTGATCCATCAGGGGATAGTGCAATATTAATGTCTTCACTTGATCCTTCCGTATAATCATGTGTAATAGATCGAATTCCATCTCTATGAACATATTCCACCTTATAGCGATTACGTTTTTTATTATTTTTATCTTTAGATGAATAAAATGATGGACCCAACATTAGGTCTCCATCTAGAACTTCTTTTTCAGCACCTATACCTGTAAAACCAAAAAAAGTTTTTATAAATTTATTCCCAATAAACTCAAATTGTGCTTCACTATCATCACCAATGTCTATCCCAAAATAGCAATTATCATCTCTCGTTGGAGGATAACCGGTTTTTGAATTCATATCTACATCAATATATGTATACCAATAATATCGCCCTTTCTCTCCTGTTCGGCCATGAGCACCAACGACACGAGAATAAAAATATAAATATGTATCATCGTTTGTCACTTTAAAATCTAATAAATCCGTATCTGGGTTTGGGAATAAATAAGAAATATAATCACCTTCAGGATCACTCATACCTTTTGTATTGCGCCAGTCCATAAAATCACCATCTAAATTAATTTTGTTTATTTGCACTTCTTCAGCGATCTTGTTTAAACCTGTATCTACTGTGAGAAAAAGTTTATCGCCTTTAATTTTTATAGCTTCGGTAAATGAACCTTCAAATTCAAAAGAAATCGTATTTCCTGATTCCAGTTGTGTCGCCCCTGCGATTAATTCTGGCTGATATCCATCACGTTTATTGGTGATTGTTGATTTGTTTAATCTGCTTCTTGCGATCTCAATTACATTGCTTCCAATTTTATAAAAAAGAGATATCGTCCTATCTCCGCTATTATATGAAATGTCATATTGCCCTGAATGAACCAAAGACTCTGATTTAGAATAAAGTTCTAAAGGAAGAAAAGATTTAGAATTCTCTTCAATTCGATTATTTTGACTAGGCTGAATCTGTAATAACTTTTTTTCAAATGGGTCAAATACAATGTGTTTATCTGGAATATCTAAAACAGGGAATTCCTTTGACGCACTATTGTTTTCAATTCGAGTAAAATGACCTTTTTCATCAATCACCCCAACAGGTTGTTCATTATATTTTGATGAATATCCACCTAAAATAAATTCATTATTGCTCTTATAAACTCTCCCATCCCAAATTTGCTCGGAACGATTTATAGATTCATACTTTTTATTATGTTTAAGATAGAAGTCTAAATTTAAAGGTTTAGCAGATAGCTTTGGCAATTCCTTTCCAAATGCTACCAAATCATTTTTTGAAAAACTTACAGAAAAATAGGGTGTGAGTTTTATTGTTGTATTTTGTTTACTGATACCATGATCTTCTAAAAATATTTTATGAGATGGCTTATTGTTCGAGTCTAAATAATTCGATTGAATAGAATCAAACTCCTCTGAGAATAATGGAACTAATATTGTTAGCCATATAATTACCTGTTTTATTTTCATTGATTACTTAATCCATTCCAATTCCATACTATAACCTATACTATATTCCCCATTTTATACTATTTCATTTAATCCTATACGAAATGTATGTAGTGGTATAAAAACACATAGGTGAAAAATGACCATCGAAGTTTATGAGGGTGGAGTGATTCAATCATTAATGTAATAAAAAACGGAAAACCGAATCATCTTCGGTTTATTTGGGATTGGACTAATCTACCATTAGAACTAAGTAGTCTTATACGATATGGGTATATATATGTTCAGGCGAACAACTTTAATCTTTAATTCTTTTCTTATAGGTGAATGGGAATAGTTCTTTTATGAGGAATTAAAAGACCTTAACAAACCTTAACATTTGAATGTCAGGTTTTGACAGGTTCAAATACACAACCAAACCTTAACATTCCTTAACAACCTCCCAAAAACAAAAAACCCCACGAGTGTGGGGCTATCTTTTTTTAGGCCAATTTGCTCTCCATGGTTTAATAAACTTTTTTGCTACATCTTCTGTTATCTCATAGCCTCCTGTTTCAAGACCCATAAAATATTTAAAAACATTATTTGATTCGAACCAAGGGCGCGCAGAGTTACATATTTCATATTTATGTATTAATGGGTCTTTACATTTTGTAAATCGTGCCACAGACGATGGTGAGTCTGGTGTATCTACCATACCATAGATGGCAAGATATTGTACTTCTACATTAGCCATGCTTGAATTTAATAATTTGACCTTATTATTTAATTGTCAACCATCTACCCATCCTCCCACAAACAAAAAACCCCGGGTGACCGGGGCTTGATGATTATTGATAAGTTATAATTAATTATTAATCTTTTCGGCATAATACATTTTATTTGTTGCAAATAAATCTTCTCCTTCCCCTGTTATCGTGAGTTCCAAGAACACCATCTGGTTCCCATCTCGAGTCATTGAGAATTCCCCAACCCCTCCAAGAATTCCTTCCGGTTGTGGATAGGAGAGAAATAGCACCGGTTCGCCCCACTCGAATTCTCCCAATCTCTGTGATTTGTAAACCTGCAGAGGGAAAATACTAATTAATTTCCCTCGTGACGAAGTAAAATACATTGTCTGGCAATCGTCTGTTAGAAAAGGTTGGAGTTCCAGATTTCCTGGAAGATTAATTGGCTCCGGAAGGATTGTCGTTTCTCCATCTTTGAACACTGCAATGTCTGTATCCCCTGATTCATATTCAATATTGGCATAGAGTTCATCCCACTCATCGCAATAATGTGGATTGCCTTCATGTTCCCCGGTTCCCATATCGATGATTGTTGAACCATCATTCATCACTATCTTTCTTGGCGTAGTTTCGTGGGGTTCTGGCTCAAGAACAATAAATGTTTTTGTATAATAAATATCGTTGGCCTCTGAAATATAGGGTCCTGCCTCAGCATTGAAATCCGCTGAGGTAATGGGATGAACCTGTCTGGTTAGAAAGGGACGTTCGCTATAGTAGATTTGAGGATCTGCGTCGCCGTGACCCCAGACTGGTACATGATAGAAGAGAACATATCTTCCATCCCTCGTAATGTAGGTCCCATCTTCTGCTCCTTCATCATCCGCTTGTAATTTAACAGGTGTTGACCATTCTTCTTCTTGTATTATTGTGAGTCCATCTTCTTCTCCTGCTACTGGACTTGAATCAACATCATCTAAAACAATTATTGGATTTTCAAATGGCTTATCTTCCGTTCCTTTGGAATCATCACAACTCCAAAAAATCAATCCAACAAATAGCATTAGTGCAATAGTTTTCCTACACATATATAAATCTACCCATCCTCCCACAAACAAAAAACTTGCCACTTTCGGACGTCGTTAAGATTGAAGGGATTTAATTTAAGGCTGTGATTGCGATTATTATGATTAGCGCAACAAAAAAATAATAGAACTTGGTTTTCATTTTTTACCTTTTTGAGCTATGTTTTTATTAATCGATAGATACCTGCGAAGCTACTTCTCCCAGAGATAAATTAATTAAAAGGGGGCGGATGTGACCGCCCCCAACCGATTGAAATCGGTGGCTATGTTTACCAAACCATGCCACGTGTATAATTATTAGCAATAAGTATGCCAAATATGATAAAATGGTCTTATATTATATTTAATAGAAGGGAGAGACTACAATTAATAAATTTTATGTTGTCTTAGATTGTTACAGTTTGACTACGGTGTAATAAAATGGGATAACGGTTAAAGTAGAAAATCAAATTTAATACATATTATTTAACACACCGGTTTTAGTTCACCTCCCCGTTCCACCTTCACTTCGTTACGGAGGACAAGTGATGGGGCTTAATTTTGTAAAAAGGCCACATCCCTATTATATTTTTGTTCCAAAACCCCAGATGATCTTTTTTCCCCCACCCGCGGATTATCTTTCC
>JASMKZ010000006.1 GCA_030748955.1 Fidelibacterota bacterium
TTTATCTCTTTGGATATTATCTGCTAATGCCGCCTTTATTTCTGTGGTTAATGGGTTACTTTCAGCTAGTGGGTTGTCCATTCTTTCTAAAATAGAAATTGCACGTACACGGTGAAGGGCTTCAGTAAGTTGTTTTCCAGGAAAAGGACGAAAAGACGTTACGTGTACGAGTCCAACCTTAGTGTTTTTTTCTTCTCTTAAATAGTCCACGGCTGCTTCTGCTGTTTCAATCATTGAACCCATACCAACAATAGCATATTCTGCGTCATCCATTTCATATGTTGAAATCAACCCATATTTTCGACCGGTGAGCTTATAAAACTCTTCCATGGAAGATTCTAAACATTGCTCAACTTTGTCGGTGTATGCTCTTTGGGCTATTTTCCCCTTCATATATGAATCTTGGTTTTGTACAACGCCTGACATAATAGGGTGATAGGGGTCCATCATATTAACTAATGATTTCTGGGGGCTACCCACAAACTCTTCCATCATTTCTGCTTCTGGAAGAAAAACGTTTTCAATTGTGTGTGTTGTTAGAAAACCATCCATTATATTAAAAAATGGTGTGTCTGTATCTTCTGCGGTTCGCCTAGATATGAGCGCAAGGTCGCCTGCTTCTTGAGCGTTTCTACCAAATAACATTCCCCAACCACAATCAGATACTGCCATCACATCATCATGGCCAGCATGTACGTTTAAAGAATGAGATGTCAGGGCCCTGGCACCAATGTGAAACACAACTGGTAGTCTCTTTCCTGAAATTGTGTATAAAACCTCTTTCATTAAAACCAGTCCTTGACCTGATGTGAAATTGGTTACTCTTCCTCCGGAAAGGGCAAAACCCTCACAGGTTGTTGCCGCGCTGTGTTCAGACTCCAGTTCAATAAATGCTAAATCTTCATTCCAGATGTTTTTTCCACCATTGGCTACAATGGACTGATAGCCTGATCCCATGGTGGTGGAAGATGTAATAGGGTACGCGCATGCCCCCTGGGTGATATGGGTTTCAACCCATACCACAATAGCAGCGCCATCTGCAGTTGAATTAATTCCAGGATATTTTACTTGATTCATAGTGATATTTGATCCGAGTAATTATTTGAATTTGTCATTTAATAAGTTGATAATGTGGTATGAATAATGATAAAAATTACAGCATATTATAAGGGGTATGCAAACCATAGTGCATGAGATTTGTTAAGAAATATTACCAGCCATATTATCAATATATAAACATCTTTCCTCTTTTTCCACATTGTTCCTTCTCCCTAAAATTCCCCGTTAGTAAAATGATAATATTTACGCCTAATAATATAAACCTCTTAGATGCCTGAACCAATTTACGATGAATCTACAATAAAATCTCTGGATTGGAAGGAGCATATCCGCACACGCCCTGGAATGTATATTGGAAAATTGGGTGATGGTTCTTCTCATGATGATGGAATTTATATTCTGCTAAAGGAAGTGGTTGATAATTGTATTGATGAATTTGTCATGGGTCATGGAAAAACAATTGATATTAAAGTATCTGATCAGAAAGTTACCGTTAGAGATTATGGTCGAGGAATTCCTCTTGGAAAAGTTATAGATTGTGTCTCAAAAATAAATACTGGCGGAAAATATGATACAGAAGCCTTTAAAAAATCTGTTGGACTAAATGGAGTGGGAACAAAAGCGGTTAATGCACTTTCCGATGCATTTACTGTGCAATCAGTTCGAGATGGTGAAATGAAGCTGGTTGACTACTCAAGGGGAGAAATTATTCAAGATTATCAAATTGAAAAATCATCACTCAGAAATGGTACTAAAGTAGTTTTTCAACCAGACAGTAAAATATTCAAAAACTTTCACTTTTTACCAGAATATATAGAAGATCAAATTTGGAATTATGTATATCTAAATTCCGGACTCAATATTAATTTTAATGGTGAAAAGTATTATTCTGAAAATGGATTGAAAGACCTGTTAGAGCGAAAGACAGATGTAGAAAAAATTCACTATCCAATTATCCATTTGAAAGGAACAGATATTGAAGTTGCTCTCACCCATGGTGACCAATATGGAGAAGAATACTATTCATTTGTTAATGGGCAACATACCACCCAGGGTGGCACTCATTTAGGGGCATTCCGAGAAGCTGTTGTGCGAACTCTTCGTGAATATTACAAAAAAGATTTTGATGCTTCTGATATTCGCGCATCTATTATTGGTGCTATATCTCTTCGTATCCAAAATCCTGTATTTGAATCTCAGACCAAAACCCGATTAGGATCAGTTGAAATGAATGTTGATGGTCCGACGGTTCGTATTTTTATCAATGACTTTATAAAACGAGAATTAGATAATTTTCTACATCAGAATACTGATCTTGCAGAGTATTTATTAAAGAGGATATTACAGTCAGAGCGTGAGCGAAAGGATATGGCTGGAGTAAAAAAACTTGCAAATCAGCGAGCAAAAACAGCCAACCTTCACAATAAAAAACTTCGAGATTGTAAAGTTCATTTAAATGACGAAAAGGTAGATGATGAAAAGCGACTGAATTCTACAATTTTTATAACTGAAGGAGATTCAGCAAGTGGTTCTATCACCAAATCAAGGGATGTTGTCACCCAGGCTGTTTTTAGCCTCAGAGGAAAGCCGTTAAATTCTTTCGGAATGAAAAAGAAAGTAGTATATGAAAATGAAGAGTTCAACCTGCTGCAACATGCCCTCAATATAGAAGAAGGATTGGAAAATCTTAGATATAACCAGGTGGTTGTGGCAACAGATGCGGATGTGGATGGTATGCATATTCGTCTATTAATACTTACATTCTTTTTACAGTTTTTCCCTGATTTGGTAAAGAATGGGCATGTGTATATTTTAGAAACGCCATTATTTAGGGTGCGAAATAAAAAAAATACATTGTATTGTTATTCTGAAGATGAAAAAAATGCTGCTATTAATAATTTAGGTGGTAAGCCAGAAATTACCAGATTTAAGGGGTTAGGAGAAATATCGCCAGAAGAATTTGGTCTCTTTATTGGAGAATCTATGCGTTTGGAACCGATAATTATTAAGGGAAAAACATCGGTTAGTGATCTGTTAAAATATTTTATGGGTAAAAACACAGAAGAGCGTCAAAATTTTATAATTGATAATTTACGCATTGAAATAGATGAATTAGAGGAAGTCTATGCCTAAAGGCGAAAAGATTAATGGCTCTCAAGATATAGATATAAATTCTGCTTCAGAAGAACAGATTCAGGAAGCTAGACCAGTTTCTCGTCTTTATGAAAATTGGTTTTTAGATTATGCTTCATATGTTATTCTCGAAAGAGCAGTTCCCAAATATGATGATGGTTTAAAGCCAGTCCAACGACGCATATTGCATGCAATGAAAGAAATGGATGATGGCCGTTTTCATAAAGTTGCCAATATCATTGGGCAGACTATGCAATACCATCCACATGGTGATGCCGCCATTGGAGATGCATTAGTAAATATGGGACAAAAAGATATGCTCATTAATACTCAGGGAAATTGGGGTGATACCCGCACAGGAGATTCTGCTGCTGCTCCCCGTTATATTGAGGCGAGATTATCGAAATTTGCCATAGATGTAGTATTTAACAAAGAAGTGACTGAATGGCAGAATTCTTATGATGGTAGAAAGCAGGAACCTGTGGCACTACCCGTAAAATTTCCAATGCTCCTAACTCAAGGGGTAGAAGGAATTGCAGTAGGACTATCTACTAAAATTATGCCCCATAATTTCTGTGAATTAATCAAGGGTTCCATTGATTCATTGAATGGAAAAAAGACCAAACTCCTCCCTGATTTCCCCTCAGGTGGAATGGGTGACTTTACTCAATATAATGGGGGATCTAAAGGCGGAAAGATTCGTCTGAGAGCAGATATTAAAGTTGTAGATAAATCCACACTTTCCATAACATCGGTTCCATACAATACTACCACCGGAAGTCTAATTGATACCATCCTAAAAGCAAATGTTTCTGGGAAAATTAAAATAAAAAAAGTAGAAGATAATACGGCTAAAGATGTTGAAATATTGGTCCATTTAAAACAAGGGGTTTCATCTGATGTAGCAATAGATGCTCTATTTGCATTTACTAATTGCGAAGTGAGTATATCGCCAAATTGCTGTGTAATTATTAATAATACTCCTCGATTCCTTGCAGTAGATGAACTCCTGAAAATGTCCACCGATAATACGGTAGGTTTATTACAAAAAGAGTTAGAAATTCAACAATCTGTTTTAAAAGACAAATGGCATTTTTCTTCATTGGAACGGGTATTTATTGAGAATCGTATTTATAGCAATATTGAGGATTGTGAAACCTGGGAGGAAGTATTATCAACGATAGATAAGGGATTGGATCCTTTTAAATCTCAATTTAAAAGAGAAATTATCGAAGAAGATCTAGTGCGGCTTACAGAACTAAAAATAAAACGTATCTCCAAATATGATAGTCTAAAAGCAGATGAACTTATAGCAAAAATTGAATCAAATTTGGAGGAGGTCCAAAACAATCTAAATCATTTAACGGAATATGCTATCCGCTATTTTGAACAAATATTAAAAAACCATGGTAAAGGTCGTGAACGGAAAACGGAAATAGCCCAGTTCGATACCATTAAAGCCAGAAGGGTTGCAGCCGCAAATGTAAAATTATACATGAATAGTGAGGATGGTTTCGTGGGAACATCTCTTCGAAAAGACGAATTTGTTTGTGATTGTTCTGATCTGGATGATATTATTATAATTAGACAAGATGGGAAATTAATTGTGACCCGAATTGGGGAGAAAACTTTTGTTGGTAAAGATATAATTCATGCGGCTATATGGAAAAAAAATGATAAACATATGGTTTACAATGCAATCTATTTCGATGGTAGAACTGGAATTTCATATGCCAAACGTTTTTCTGTAACTTCCATTATTAGGGATCGAGAATATGATATTACACAGGGAAGTGACAAATCACAATTATTATATTTTACAGCAAACCCAAATAGTGAATCTGAAATGGTAATAGTAAATCTACATAATTCTGTAAAAGCACGTAAAAAGACATTTGATTTTAATTTTGGTGAACTTGCAATAAAAGGTAGGGGATCAAAAGGAAATATTGTATCCAAACACCGTGTTCGAAAAGTAGCGCAGAAGGAAGTAGGTGAATCCACTCTAGGAGGAAGAGATATATGGTTGGATGAAAATATCGGTAGATTGAATACTGATAAACAGGGTAGGTATCTTGGTAGTTTTAATACAGATGATGCCATATTAATTATTTATGAAGATGGTTCTTATGAACTGGCTAACTTTGAATTGACCAACCGATTTAAACTTAATGAAATTAGTCTAATTGAGAAATTTAATTCAGATAGAGTTCTAACTGCCGTGCATTTTGAAGGTGGGTCTCGAACTTATTATATAAAACGTTTCCATATAGAAACCACAACTTTTGGAAGACTATTTAATTTTATTAGCGATGAACGTACATCTAAACTTATTCTAGTCTCTTCAGCTGAAAATCCAATTTTAGAATATAGTTATAGAACTAAAAGGGGAGAGAAAAAAACAAGGAAGGAAAATTTAGTACAATTTGTAGAAATAAAAGGCTGGAAGGCCCTTGGCAATAAATTAGGGAATTACCTTCGAATGAGTGGTTTCAAATGGATAGAGGAGCTAAGTGAAGTAAATCCTGAAATCGATGAAGTAGCTAAATCAGAATTGACATTATTTAATTAACAAGATTTAGGTGTAATTTTTAGGCTATGCGATTAATTCATGTAAAATTGGAGAAAATTCGAAACAGCTTATTTGTAAAAATCCCGGATCTAATATCCGAGGCGCTTCATCTGAAAGAGGGGGAGGAAATTGAAATTAGTATTCATTCAGAGCCATCATTTGCGCAGGGTGAGCTTTGGGAAGATGAATTAGAAAAAATAGAGGATATAAATGAAATTTATTTATCTATTTCTGAAGATTTACATACTTTAAATATGTATAATCGAATCTACATCCCGGAAAAGTATAGATTTTTTTTTCCACCAGCTAATACAGATTTTTATCTCATTACAAATATTGGGCAGATTAAAACCCATATTACAGCAAGTGGATATTTTACAAAAGGTGTACGATCATGGGTGGAAATAAATGGTCCGCTAGAACCGACAGATAAAATTCATGTTACAATAATTGATGATAACCGAAATGTCTATGAAATGAATGTAAATAGTGGGAATAAGATTTCTAACAATTAATAATACCAATAAAGGAATTACAATTGATAAAAGAACCAGTAATTGATTTACAAATGGCCAAAGAACATGGTCTTTCTGAAAATGAATTTAAACGTATTTTGCAAATATTAGGTAGGGAACCTAATTATGTTGAATTGGGAATATTTTCAGTGATGTGGAGTGAGCATTGTTCTTATAAATCATCCATTAAAATGTTAAAGACTTTTCCTAGAGAGGGTGGTCGACTATTAGTTGAGGCGGGAGAAGAAAACGCTGGTCTGGTTGACCTAGGTGATGGGCTGGCAACAGCATTTAAGATTGAATCACATAATCACCCTTCAGCGGTGGAACCTTATGAAGGTGCTGCTACTGGTGTTGGAGGAATTATGAGAGATGTATTCACGATGGGAGCCCGGCCAATAGCATCAATGAACAGTCTGCGTTTTGGTAGTTTAGAACGAGCAAGGAATCGTTACCTCTTAGATCATGTTGTGGAAGGTATCGCTGATTATGGAAATTGTCTAGGAATTCCTACAGTTGGTGGTGAGGTGGTGGTTGAAGATTCATACTCTGGAAATTGTTTAGTAAATGCTATGTCCCTTGGTATTGTTGAAACAACAGATGTTGCCTCTGCAATTGCAAAAGGTGTGGGAAACCCTGTATATATTGTGGGCAGTACAACTGGAAGAGATGGAATTCACGGGGCCACATTTGCATCTGTAGAACTCACTGAGGAGACTGAATCTAAACGATCAAATGTTCAAGTTGGAGACCCATTTACAGAAAAACTGCTTATGGAAGCTTCCTTAGAATTGTGTAAAAAGTCTTGGTTAGTTGGGATCCAGGATATGGGGGCTGCAGGAATTACATGTTCTTGTTCAGAAATGTCTGCTAAAGGGAAATCTGGAATTAAAATTGATCTAGACAAGGTGCCATTGAGAGAGGATGGGATGAATGCATATGAGATTATGCTGTCTGAAAGCCAGGAAAGAATGCTGGTTGTAATTGAGCAAGGGTTTGATGTTGAATTAAATGCAATATTCCAAAAGTGGGAATTGGAATGTATTCGTATAGGTGAAGTTACAGATACAGGCATGTTAGAAGTCTACCATCAGGGTAATAAAGTAGCAGAAATTCCATCAGATGAATTGGTTTTGGGAGGTGGAGCTCCCCAGTATGATATGCCTGTTAGGGAACCTAAATATTTTTCAGAAATTAATAATTTTACCATTGATACTATTAATGATAATGAGAACTATAATAAATCCTTACTTACTTTGCTATCAACTCCAAATATTACAAGTAAGCAATTCGTGTTCCGTCAATATGATTCTACAGTTAGAAGTAATACCATTCAGGGTCCTGGAGGTGCAGCGGCAGTCATTCGCTTGAAAGGTACCCAAAAAGGATTGTCAATTAGTACGGATTGCAATGGAAGGTATGTATATTTAAACCCTCGATTAGGAGGCCAAATTGCAGTAGTAGAATCTGCCCGAAATGTAGTGTGTTCAGGAGGTGAACCTCTAGCAATTACAAATTGTTTAAATTTTGGCAATCCTCAAGATCCTGAAATTTATTGGCAATTTAAAGAAGCGGTTATGGGTATTGGAGAAGCCTGCCGAGCCTTGAACACTCCTGTAACGGGTGGAAATGTTAGTTTTTATAATGAAACTGGCGATACAGCTGTATTTCCAACCCCTGTTATTGGAATGGTTGGATTATTGGAAAACATTAATCAGAGCACAACCTTAGAGTTTAAAGATGCAGGCGATTTTATTGTTACTCTTGGAGCATTAAACGGAAGTTTAGGTGGTTCTGAATACCTTCGAACCATTCATGGAAAAATTCAGGGACCAATTCCTCATCTTAACTTAGAATTAGAAATGGGAGTTCAAGAGCTATGTCTCGATGCAATCAAAAAAGGAATTATAAAGTCGGCCAATGATTTGTCAGATGGAGGATTGGCAGTTAATCTTAGTGAATCTCTTATTCAATCTAAAGCTGGATTAGGTGCAAAATTAGATGTGGTTCGAAAATTACATAACTCGGAATTATTGTTTGGTGAATGTCAATCTGTAATTATTGTGACATTAGAGGAATCAGCCTTGTATGAATTGATTCTTCTTGCTCAAAATCTGAATGTGCACACCCAGACAATTGGAAGAGTTAATGAATCGAATTCATTGGTCATTAATGATCAGATTGATATTTCACGAACAAAGCTAGAAAATGCATATTCCAATTCTTTAGAAAAAATAATGACACAATAAATATGAACAAGGGAAGGATTTATTTTAATCAGTCTCCAAAACCTACAATTGGGGTGGAAGCAGAACTATTTACAATAAATAAAGATACGTATGCACTACATCCGGGTGCCCCACTGATATTAAAAGAATTTCCGGAAAGTTCTAATGTTAAAGAAGAATTATTAGAATGTATTATTGAAGTAAATACAGATATATGTGAAGATATTTCGGCTGTGCGATCTGATCTCACTTCAAGAATATTTGAAGTTCAACAAGCATCAGAAAAGTATAATATGGCATTAATTTCAATGGGAACGCATCCGTTTGCCCATTGGAAAGATCAGTCCATTACTCAATCTAGCCGTTATATAAATTTTCTTGAACGAATGCAATGGCCAGTAAGACGACTAATAATTTCAGGATTACACGTACATATTGGAGTAGAATCTGGTGAGAAAGCTATTGCAATCACCAATGGTATGACTCGTTATATTCCGCTACTCATTGGATTATCTGCAAATTCACCATATTTTGGCAGTGAACTCACCGGTTTGGCTTCTACCCGTACAAAAATATTTGAAGGATTGCCAACTGCTGGATTGCCTCCATTTTTAAAAAATTATAGTGAATTTCAAAAATTCATGCGTACTCTGCAAAAGGCCAATACAATTCAATCAATTAGAGAAGTATGGTGGGATATTCGACCACACCCCGGATTTGGCACAGTTGAAGTTCGAGTTTGTGATGCCGTCCCATCCATAGAGGAAATGGTAAATTTGGCTGCACTCGTACAATGTTTGGTAGTAGGATTGTCTGATCTGTATGATGATGGAGCTCAACTTGCAATATTAGATCCCTGGGTTATCCAGGAAAACAAATGGCGTGCCACCCGTTATGGTATAGACGCAGATATTATTGTTGATGAAGGAGGTAGCTTGCAAAGTTTAAAGGGCGCTATATTGGAAACCATAGATAAAATTCTACCAATCGCTGAAGATTTGGACTGCCGGCATGAATTAATTCAATTAGGAGATATCGTTGAAAACAATCAAGTTCCTTATCAAAGACAAATAATGCAATATCAAAAAAATAATGAATACTCAGATATTTTTTCGTCCGCAATTAATGATTTAGATAAAGGAATGATTCCCGTAATATGATTGATAACTGGTTAGATATTAATTTCCAAAAATTAGTAGAAATAAGGAGATGGCTACATCGCCACCCTGAAGTTGGTTTTAATGAATATGAGACCAGTCAGTATTGTAAAAAAATAATGAGTGATTTGGGACTCGATATACATCAAAATGATGACATGAAAACTGGATTTTATTGTGATTATGGTAATGGCAGTGGACCAACAATTGCTGTCCGATGTGATTTAGATGCACTTCCAATTCAAGAAATAAATAAAGTAGATTATTGTTCTCTTAATTCAGGGGTTTCACACGCATGTGGACATGATGCACATTTAACTAATATTTTAGGATTAGCATCCTTTATAGTTGAATCTAATATTAACATTCCTGGAAAAATAAGATTTTTATTCCAACCAGCTGAAGAAATTGCTCCCGGAGGTGCAGTTGTTATGATAGATGCCGGAGCTATTGAAGGGGTTGACCATATTATTGGAGGGCATATTCTTCCTTCACTCAGCCCTGAAAAAATTGGAATTCGATATGGGGCAATGGCAGCGGCAGTGGAGCAAATAGATGTTACCCTAAATGGACCTGGAGGGCATACATCCCGACCTGCTGAATCCGTTGATTTAATATGGGCTCAGAGCCATTTGGTCATTTCTCTTGAAGAATCATTAAAACATCATCTGGACCAGCGTGAACGGGTTGTGCTGGCCTTTGGATGTGTGGAAGGTGGCCATACTGGCAATGTATTGCCGGATGAAATCAAAATGGAGGGGACTCTACGATATTTAAACATGGAATTAGAGAATAAATTAACCAAAATTATTGATAATACAATTCATGCAGTCGAACAACTAACTGGTGCAAAAATATCTTGGTCAATTCCTTATACCGCTCCTGGACTTATAAATGATAATAAGTGTACAGAATTAATTATTAAGGCTGCCAATGATATTCTTGGAGAAGAAAATGTAGTGCTTATGGAAGAATCTAGTATGGGTGGAGAAGATTTTGCGTATTATTTAGAAAAAATTCCTGGAGCCTATTTTCGCATTGGTTGTAACGATGGTAAAACCAGAGATATTCATACCAATGATTTCAATTTAGATGAGCATTGTATTGCAACGGCAATTAAAGTGTTTTCAGAATCTATAGCTCAATATTTCTCTCCTAAAAAAAACAACTAACTTGGGGGCCAAACCCTCTTTCAGAATTAAAGCAGGAAATTTATTAAGTGAATAAAATTCGAAATATGAGGGTTTTAGGACTTATGTCTGGAACTTCTATGGATGGGTTAGATTGCGGAATATTTAAAATCTCCCTTAATTCTGATTATGTTTTCAGTTGGGAATGTGTGGATTTTAATTCTATTTCTTATTCAGAGAATATGCGTCATTTAATTTCAATGGCATTAGATGGGAATTCAGATTGTATCAGGGATGTGGATAGAAAAATGGGAAAGGAATATTCATCAATTGCAGAAAAGTTTATCAGAGGCAGAAAAGTAGATATTATTGCATCTCATGGACAAACTATTGCTCATGTAGACGGTGTAAGCACTTTACAAATTGGTGACGTAAAATATCTTAGAGAATCGAATAAAGTTCCTGTAATATCAAATTTTAGACAAGCAGATATTAAAGCCAATGGTAATGGTGCCCCTCTTATGCCATTTTTAGATTGGTTGCTATTTCAAAAAAATGATAACGATACAATTACGTTAAATTTGGGAGGGGTTGCGAATCTCACCTATATTCCAAAGTCTGGAATTAGGGGTGAGGTCTTGGGATTTGATACTGGACCAGGGATGGCACTCATTGATGAAGCCTGTAGATTGTATTTCGGTGAAAGAATGGATAAAGATGGAATCCATGCAAAACTGGGTAAGGTAAGAGATGAAGTTCTTATGGAATTATCCACTCATAAGTTTGTTCAAAAATCACCCCCTAAGTCTACAGGGCGGCATGAATTCGGCAAAGGATTAGCTGAAAGAATTATTTCAAAATATTCAGAAATATCACCAGCAGATATGATAAAAACATTTTGCGTTTTTACAGCTAATTCCATTGCTGATAACATAAATAAATATCTTAATTTTACTACTTCGGATTGTCACTTGATTATTAGTGGCGGGGGGGTGCATCATCCAGTTTTAATGGAAGAAATTTTCAGTTGGCCAATATTGTCAAATATTACAACATCCAATGACATTGGAATAAATCCAGATATGAAAGAATCTCTATTAATGGCCGTATTAGGAGTAGCGAAAATTGCAAATATACCAGCAAACATGCCATCGGTTACTGGAGCCAAAGAGATGGTAGTTTTAGGAGATATATTAAATTAATTTAAGAAGGGGAAATTGGTGAATCCATATATTTTTAGAAAATATGACATCAGAGGCATAGTTGAATCAGATTTTACACCGGATGTAGTAATTGATTTAGGGAGAGCATTTGGTACTTATGTAAAAAGATCTGGTGGGAAAAGGGTATCTATAAGTGGTGATATACGTTTGACCACCCCCAGACTTATTGATAATTTTTCTAAAGGATTGCTTGAAACTGGAATCATCGTTTTAGATATGGGTATTGTGCCTACGCCAGCCAATTATTTCAGCATGTTTCATCTTGATATAGATGGCGCGGTGCAAATTACAGGAAGCCATAACCCACCAGAATTCAATGGGTTTAAAATTTCCTATAAACAGGGTGCGTTTTACGGGGATCAGATACAAGGTCTTAAAGAACTTATTGAATCAAAAGATTTTGAAATTGGTGTTGGTAGTATTGAGAAGGTTGATATAATGGATTCATATCAATTAATGTTAAAGGAAAAAATACAATTAGATAAACCAATGAAAGCTGTAATTGATTGTGGGAATGCTGCAGGATGTTTATCTGCTCCACAGATTTACAATGAAATGGGAATAGAAACCACTAAACTTTTTTGCGATGCGGATGGTACCTTTCCCAACCATCATCCAGACCCTACTGAAGATCATAATCTAATTGATCTCGTAAACGAAATAAAATCCGGGCGGTACGATTTTGGGGTAGCTTTTGATGGTGATGCAGACCGTGTGGTAGCTGTTGATGAAAATGGTGGTATAATTCGTTCAGACATTTTGATGGCACTATTTCTCCCCGAAGTTATTAAGAACACAGGTGATGCCATAGTTTATGATGTAAAATGTTCCCAAGCTTTAGAAGACATGATATTAAAATATGGCGGGAAACCTATTATGTGGAAGACGGGTCATTCTCTCATTAAAGATAAAATGAAGGAACTTAATGTGAGCTTTGCTGGTGAAATGAGTGGCCATATTTTTTTTGCTGATGACTTTTATGGTTTTGACGATGCAATTTATGTATCACTTCGACTAGCACAACTCCTATCAAGAACCGATCGAAAATTATCTGAACTAACTGCAGAAATTCCTGTTTACTATTCTACTCCAGAGATGCGTTTGGAATGTAGGGATGATGAAGAAAAGTTTAAAATTTCCCAAAAAGCAAATGAATATTTTACAGCGAACTATAATTGTAATACAGTAGATGGAGTAAGAATTAAGTTAGATGATGGTTGGGGTCTCGTTCGTGCCTCTAATACTCAGCCCGTAATTGTTTGTCGATTTGAAGCTAAATCTTTGCAGCGTATGGAAGAAATACAAAATGAAATATTAGATAAACTGGCGGAATTTGGAGACATAGTGCTTGAACATTGCTGATTTAATACCTGAATATAGAAGTGAAATTAATGAGGGATTAGCAGACATATATCCTTGTGGACCTATTTCACTTACTGATCCTGTAGCTTATGTATTAAATGGTGGAGGAAAACGATTGCGCCCCTTACTAACAATATTTTCAGCAGAAGCATGTGGAGGGACAAAGTCTAGTGTGTTTTCTGCTGCTTTAGCCATTGAAGTTTTACATAATTTTACACTGGTTCATGATGATATTATGGACCAAGATAGTATCCGTCATGGTCAGGAAACTGTTCACAATAAATGGGATGATGGTGTGGCTATTCTCACTGGCGATGCAATGCTTTCGTTGGCATTAAGACTGTTAAATGAAACACCGGCCCAATCTCATCTTCAAATGAAAATATTTATCGATGGACTATTAGCTGTTTGTGAGGGGCAGGCATTGGATAAAGAATTTGAAAACCAATCATCTGTTTCACTTGATGATTATATAAAAATGATTGACTTAAAGACTGGCTATTTAATTGGTTTGGCAGCAGAATTAGGTGCAGTTTCATCTGGAATGGATTCGGGAATATGCGAGAAAGTTAGAGATTATGGCAGATTGGTAGGTCGAGCATTCCAAATTCAAGATGACTATTTAGAAATATTTTCAAATAGTTTGAATATGGGTAAATCATTGGAAAGCGATATTGTTTTAGGAAAAAAAACATTTCTTATGATTCAAGCCTTAGAAAAGGATAGTGACATTATAAATTCAGCGTTGGATTTGGCTCGAAATAATTTTGAAAAGGGAATTGGAAATATAAGGTTGTATTTAGAAAATGAAGGGATTAAAAAGAGAGCTCAAGAGGAAATAAATAATATCCTCAAATTAGCAGATGACAAATTAAATGATTTACCAATTGATAAAGAAAAACTACTTTATTTTAGTACAATAATTAAAAAAAGAGGTAATTAATGAATGAAACTATATTCGAATTAGATACTATGCTCGATCAATCTGATATGAGAGGTGCAATTACAGAATTTCCCAATCAAATAAAAAAATCATTTTCAATCATGAGTACATGGAAAGCACGCCTAGAATATCGAAATATAGAAAATATTATGGTGCTAGGAATGGGCGGTTCTGCTATTGGTGGAGATGTTGCAAGGGTTTTAGCACAGAATGCTAATTCGGTGCCTATTATCATTAACAGATCTTACAATATTCCCGAGTGGGTTGGGTCAAATACGCTAATATTGGCATGTTCTTACTCAGGTGGAACTGAGGAAACTTTGAGTGCATTCGCACAATGCAGAGAACGAAACTGTCCTATTATTGTTCTTTCAACTGGTGGAATAATTACTGATTATGCAGATAAATATGACTTAGATAGGATACCTATTCCTAGTGGCTATCAACCGAGAGCAGCACTGGGTTTTTCTTTTTCTTTGATTCTAATTCTTCTAAATCGATTGGGTTTTGTACAAAGTCAAATTATAGAAATGGTTGAAAAATCGATTAAATCATTGGAGTTATTATCAATAGAAATGAACAAAGATGAAAATAAAGCAATCACAATAGCTGAAAATATTCATACTACCTGTCCAATTATTTATGGAAGTGAAGAATTAACATGGGTGGCTGCATTGCGGTTCAGAGGGCAATTGGCTGAAAACGCAAAAATGCTGTCCTTTCATAACCATTTTCCAGAACAAAATCATAATGAGATTGAAGGTTGGACAGTAAATAAAGATATAATGAATAGATTCTCGATTATTTGGCTAAAAGATGAAGATGATCATGCTGGCACACAGGCTCGAATGCAGATTTCTTCTGTCCTACTTGAGTCAAGTGCTGGCAGTCAATTCGAAATAAGTCAGACTGGAAAAAACAGAGTGGAACGATTGTTGAAATTAATCCATTTTACTGATTGGATTAGTTATTATGCTGCTCTTCTTAACAATGTTGATCCAACTCCAGTAAGCCGTATCCAAGAATTAAAATTAAAAATATCCGAAGTCGCATAATATCTTATTGTTTGTCCGACGAGGAATATGTAAATTAACAATATGAATCTAGTAGAAGTTAAACGTATTTCTTATTATCCGCCTTCAAAGGGTTATGCCGTATTATTACAGGAAAAGGATACTAATCGAAGTCTTCCTATAATTGTAGGAAGCAATGAAGCTCAGGCAATTGCTCTTTATCTTGAAGGAGTTGATATGCCGCGACCAATGACTCATGATCTATTAATAAATGTTCTTGATCTCCTTGAAAGTGATATAAAACAGGTTACAATTGCACGCATGAAAAATGGAACATTTTTTGCAGAAATTGAGGTTTCAAATTCACAAGTTGGGGATATAATGATTGATTCTCGTCCGAGCGATGCAATAGCTGTTGCTTTGCGAACCATGACACCTATTTATGTTTCAGATGAAGTCATGGAAAGAGCTGGAATAGATAATTTCTCAACTGGTAGTGAAATTACTGAAACTGTATCATCAGATGAATTACTAAAAGAAACAGCTGATGAAGGATCGGCGATAGAAAACCTAGCCGAGGCATTAGAAAAAGCTATTTCAGAAGAAGAATATGAAGTAGCTGCTCGATTGAGAGATAGAATCAAGCAGTTAGAAAAAAAGTCAACTCCCCAATAAAAAGTTAATTGCACGCTGAGCGGCATTTTGTTCAGCCGATTTTTTTGTTGAACCAATTCCTCTCCATGATTTATCAGGGGAAATCACCACTTTAATAATGAAAGTTTTTTCATGCTCTGGTCCCTGTGAATCAAGAATGGTGAATTGGGGAGTGGATAAATTATTACTATGACAATATTCGATTAACTGTCCTTTATAATTTAAATCTCCATCGGCTAAATGTTCAGATAGGCATAATGTTCGTTTAATGAATTTAGAAACTTCTTTAAATCCTCCATCGAGATAAATAGCGCCCACAATTGCTTCATAAACATCGGATGCAATATTAGTTATTACTTTTGGATCATTTATGTTTACACTTTGTTCAATGCGGATCACATCCATTACATTTAGTTTTTTGCCAAGCATTGAGAGAAAATCTCGGTTAACCAATGAGGATCTTTTTTTTGTAAGAGTTCCCTCGTCAGATTGAGGATATTTTTTAAAAAGCCAAATGGATACAGTTTGATCTATTATTGCGTCACCAAGAAATTCTAAGCGTTCATAATTCCCCTCAGAATGGTTTTGAATAGAACGGTGGGTTAAGGCTTTTTCAAGATAATAAGTGTCGCTGAAAGTGTATTGGAGTTGTTTTTCGAAATGCTTGATTCTCGAAGTCTTCTTCGACAATAATGATTTAATGTTTTGTATAAAGTTCAATTCTCAAAAGATTTAAAAATTACAACAGCATTATGTCCGCCAAACCCAAAGGTATTAGACATTGCATATTGAATATCTTTTTCAACCGCAGAGTTAGGCACATAATTTAAATCGCATTCAGGGTCTGGTGTTTTATAATGTATGGTAGGGGGTAAAAAACTATTCCTGATGCTTAAAATAGATGCCACTGCTTCAATTCCTCCTGCAGCTCCAAGCAAATGTCCAGTCATAGATTTGGTTGAGCTAATAAAAAGTGTTTTTGCATGGTTTCCAAATGCAGATTTAATTGCTTTCGTTTCAATTCTATCATTAAATGGTGTTGATGTACCATGAGCGTTAATATAATCAATATCTTCTGGCTGACACATTGCATCTTCCATTGCCCGTTTCATTGCTCTTATTGCACCATCTCCATCAGGAGCAGGCATTGTGAGATGGTGAGCATCGGCTGTTGCACCATATCCGACCAATTCACCAAGGATTTCTGCTCCTCTCTTGCGAGCATGTTCTAATTCTTCAAGCACGATAATGCCAGCGCCTTCTCCCATTACAAATCCATCTCTTTCTACATCAAACGGACGGTTAGCAGTTTCTATATCGCCATTTTTTGAAAGGGCTTTCATATTGGAAAATCCAGCAACTGCCATGGGAGTGATAGATGCATCTGAGCCACCCGTAATTATTACATCCGCGTCGCCATATTTTATCATTCTAAGGGAATCGCCTATTGCATGACTAGCAGTTGCACATGCAGAAACTACACAGTAATTTGGTCCCTTGAAACCATATTTTATCGATACCTGTCCAGAGGCAATATCGGATATCATAGATGGAATGAAAAATGGGCTGACCCTACGAGGGGAATTAAGCAGTCTTGAATGTTGTTCTTCAAAGGTATTCAATCCGCCAATTCCTGAACCAATAATTACTCCTATGCGATTTTTATCAATCTGGTCATCATCAATTCCTGCCTGATCAATTGCTTCAGTGCTGGCAATCAATGCCATAGCCGTAAATCGATCCATTCGGTTCAGATCACGTTTTTCAAAATAGTCTTCAAGAGTAATTTTGAGTTCTCCAGCAATATGAACACTGAAGTTGCTGGAATCAAACAAAGTGATGGAGTTAATCCCATTGGATCCATGTTTTAATCCGTTATAAAATTCTTGGGTAGAATTACCAATGGGAGACAGAACACCTGTTCCCGTAACAACGACACGCCTTGACATCTTATTATTTAATCAAGCTTAGTCGAAATATAATCAACCGCTTGACCAACAGAAAGTAAGCCCTCAGCTTCCTCATCAGGAATTTCAATACTAAACTCTTCTTCAAACTGCATAATAAGTTCAACAGTATCTAGAGAATCAGCGCCAAGATCATCAATAAATTTTGCTTCCATCGTGATTTTACTGTCTTCGACACCTAATTTGTCGATGATGATTTCTTTTACTTTATCGTATTGTTCAGACATGTTACACTATCTCCTTTTTTATTATATCATTACCATTCCGCCATCCACATTAAATGTTTGACCTGTGATATATCCGGCATCATCAGATGCAAGAAAACAAACTAGGTTTGCTACATCATCCGGAGTACCCAGTTTCCCAAGAGGAATAGAGGATTTTATCTTTTCTTTTACGTCATTATTCAGCTCATCAGTCATATCAGTTGTGATATATCCAGGTGCAACTGCATTTACAGTAATATTGCGTGAGCCTAACTCTTTAGCCATTGATTTTGTTAACCCCATTATGCCTGCTTTTGATGCTGCATAATTACTTTGACCTGCATTGCCTATTTGACCTATTACTGAAGTAATATTAATTATTCTGCCAGCTTTATTTTTTATCATTGGGCGAGTAACTGATTTTATACCGTTAAAGCACCCTTTAAGATTAGTGCTCATCACTTCGTCCCAATCGTCTTCTTTCATACGCATGATAATATTGTCTCTGGCAACCCCTGCATTGTTGACTAATATATCAATATGGCCCCATTTTTCATTTGCGCTTGAAATTATTTCAGCAAAAGAATCTAAACTTGAGACATCCCCAGTTATACTTTCCGCAATACCGCCTTGGGATGCAATTCTTTCTCGCACAATTTTCAGCTTATCAGCATTTCGTGCAATTAAAATAATATTAGCACCACAAGTGGAAAGTTGAGTCGCGATTGCTTCTCCGATGCCTCTGGAGGCACCCGTGACAATAGCCACCTTTTCTTTTAAATTATAACACTTCACAAGCTTTCAGATTTTCTAATTTATTACAAGTGAAAGTATTTGATTCTGGGAAAATACGTTTATTTAAACCTTTTAGGACATTTCCAGGACCAACTTCATAAAAGTCGGTTATACCCTCTTTTTTAAGGTTCAAAATCGTATCACACCATAATACGGGGCTTTCTAATTGATTGATCATATTATTTTTAATTTTTTCTGCATCAGTAAAAGGGGTAGCGGATACATTTTGAAAAACGGGAATATTAGCATTATTAAAAGTAATAGAATTCATTATTTCTAACAATGGTTGACGTGCAGGGGACATCAACGAGGAGTGAAATGCACCAGACACAGTCAGTGCTAATGCTCTTCTGACACCAATTTCTTTTGCGGTGTTTATGGCATTCTCTACAGCTTTAAGTTCACCCGAAATAACTATTTGTCCAGGTGCATTAATATTTGCCGGAACAACAACCCCGTCCTGTTTACAAATAATTTTTATCTGCTGATCATCAGCTCCCAAAATTGCGGCCATTGTACCCGGAGAATTCTTTTCAGCATTTGCCATTTCGGTAGACCGTACTTTAATGATTTTTAATGCATCCTCAAAAGAAATAACATTAGCAGAAACCAATGCAGAGAATTCACCCAAACTATGACCTGCTACCGCATCTGGTTTAATATCTTTATCTTTGAGAAATTTATCAACTATTGCTGAATGAACAAATATTGCAGGTTGGGTATATTGTGTTTGTTTTAAAATGTCATCGGGGCCATTAAATGATATTTCCTGCAAATCAAATCCGAGCAAATCTGATGCATTATTATACACTTCTTTTGCATATTCAGAATTGGAATAAAAGTCTTCTCCCATTCCAACATATTGAGAGCCTTGTCCGGGGAAGAGAAAAGCATTATGCATGTGTACTCATTCCCCATTTTAAGTACATAGCACCCCAGGAAAATCCTGCACCAAATGTTGATAACATTACGTTGTCTCCCTGCTTTAACCTATTATTTTCATAGGCTTCTGCAATACATATTGGTAATGTTGCAGACGTTGTATTCGCATAAGCATCGATATTTATCATTATTTGAGATTCTTTTAACCCAAGTCTTTTTGCTGTAGCATCAATAATACGTTTATTTGCCTGATGTGGAATAAATAAGGATATATCATCACCGCTGAGATTATTCCGCGTGGCGACTTCATATGAAATGTCGGCCATTCCTCTAACTGCGAATTTATAGACTGTTTTTCCATCTTGCCAAACATAGTGTGATTTATTTGTGATAGTTTCATGACTGACTGGATTCAAACTTCCCCCTCCATCAACTTTTAAATATTCTCCGCCTGAGCCATCAATTCTTAATTCGGAATCAATAATTCCAAACTCTTCTGACGGTTCAAGAAGAACGGCACCTGCACCATCTCCAAAGAGAATACAAGTATTTCTATCTTCATAATTTAAAATCGAACTCATTGTATCTGCTCCGATGACTATTACTTTTTTAGATCGGCCTGATTCGATCAAAGCAGCACCGGATTCCAAACCAAATAAAAACCCTGAACAAGCTGCAGATAGGTCATATCCCCAGGCGTTTACTGCATTAATATTTTTTTGGATAAGTGCAGCTGAACAAGGAAGGATCATATCAGGAGTGACCGTGGCAACAATTATTGTATCTATTTCTTCAGGAGATATATTATGATTTTTCATTAAATTATGAACAGCATTAGTGGACATCTCAACAGTCGCTTCTCCTTTTTGTACCTTTCGTCTTTCACGAATTCCAGTCCGAGATTGAATCCATTCATCACTTGTGTCAACAAGCTTTTCCATATCCTGATTGGTTATAACCTTTTTGGGAAGGTATTTTCCAACAGCTGTAATATTTGCTTTAAACGGGTTTTGTTTCACTTATAGCGATGTCTTCATCAAAAATATCACTGTGTCTAGAAAGTCTATCAGCAATACCATCAATAAGTTTTCCCTCAACAGTTTTTTGCGCAGCAATTATTGAGTTTTTAATTCCTCTTTCAGAGGATGATCCATGGCATTTCATAACTACACCATTAATGCCGAGTAATGGAGTCGCACCATGTTCTTCATGATCCAAAGTATTTTTAATATCTTTAAATACAGGAGTAATAATTGATGAAATATCATTGTCAACAGAATGTGCCTTAATTCGTTCTCGAATCCATCCCATCAAATGGGAAATAATTCCTTCAGTAAGTTTCAATACTATATTGCCTGTAAAACCATCACAAATTACAACATCAGCTTTACCCTCTAAAATATAACGTGATTCAATATTGCCAATAAAATTTCGCACATGTGTTTTTAACATGGGGTAAGCATTGGTCATAAGTTCATTACCTTTGTTTTCTTCTCGACCAATATTTAGTAAAGCAACTTTCGGATTAGGTCTATTTTTGAGATGTTCAATATATGCACTTGCCATCAATGCAAATTGGACTAAATGTTGAGGTTTTGAATCTGCATTTGCTCCTGCATCACACAAAATAAACCCACCATTGTTTGTTGGAATAAAAGGAGCAAATGCCGGTCTGCGTATCCCAGGAATTTTTCCAATTAGAAATAGAGAAGAAGTTAGCAAGGCACCGGTATTTCCTGCACTTACAGCAGCTTGAGCCTCGCCATCCTTAACCAGTTGAATTGATTTTACTAGTGATGAATCAGGCTTTTCTCTAAATATACGAGATGCTCTTTCATCCATTTCTACAACTTCATTTGTATGGATTATCGAAACATCCGATATATCTCGTGAGAGGCTTTTAATTGTAGTTTCAATTAGATTCCCGTCGCCAAGAAGTATCATTTCTTCAGCTGAATCGCCATAATGATCTAAGTAGGAAAATACACCTTTTATATTGGATTCGGGTGCATTATCTCCACCAAATACATCTAATGCTATTTTCATACGTGGAAAAGCTTAACTTGCTTGCGCTGAAATGACGGGACGTCCTTTATAGTACCCGCAGTTGTGACATGCTCTGTAGGGTAATTTTGGTTGACTGCATTGCGCACATATGCCCACTTGAGGGGTCGCACAATTCCAGTTTGTTCTGCGTTTTCTACTACGCGCTTTCGAATGTTTTCCTTTTGGTACTGCCATATTAAATAGTCCTTATAAATTAGGTTGATTACAAACTAACACAGCAAAGAAATTTAGTGTAATAAATGTAATAAGAACAAGAAAAAGTCAAATCCTATTTCTGACCAGAAAGTAATATGTCTAGCCATGTTTCTGTATGAGTGATTGATTCTATTTGTTTTTGAACAATTGAGGCCTTTTCTTTACTTTTAAAATTGCCAATTCTGACACGATACCATACTTGATCATCTTCATTCCTATAATGGCGTTGTATATACGCATCCATACCTTCTTCAATAAGTTTAAGTTGATCCAAGCGTGCATGTTCTAACGATGGCCAAGCGGCAACTTGAATTGTATAATGTAGGTTATTCTTCTTTGCTGATTTATTACTATGTTTTTTGCTTTGCTGGATAGTTTTTGTTTTAGCCTTAATTTTTTTCTTTGGTTTTTGTTCAGTTGAAAGTTCCTTGACAATATCTTCTTCAGAATCAGGATTGGCAATTGCTACTTCTGTTGTTTCTGCAATTGCCCTATAATAAAACATTTCTTCAGCGATCACTTCATCTGAAATATCGGCAATTGATAAGTGAATTTGATAATCACCTTCCACTTTCGGTGAAAAAATAAGCATATCATTCTTTAAATCGAATGGTACTACTACTTTTGATGGACCTACTGGCGGCTCCCATTTAAAGGTATAGTTTTCAGCATCATTATGGTAATCTTGTGAAAAAACCTTTACAGTTTTGTTTATCATAACTTCCTGAAATTCAGGCTCTGTTCCGCAGGATATGAAAATGATTATAAAAATTAAATGAGTAAGCTTTTGCACAAATAATTATCCTATTGATTGCTGATAAGTTCAGCTTCTGAGAAGAAAAATCCTATTTCTTTCCGGGCATTCTCATCTGAATCAGATCCATGGACAGCGTTTTCTCCAATGCTGGTTGCAAAATCATGGCGAATGGTTCCTGAATCTGCTTCTTTTGGATTGGTAGCACCAATCGTTTTCCGCCAGGCAGATACAGCATTATCTTTTTCTAATGCTAATACCATAGATTGGCTAGAAGACATAAATTCAGTTAATTCGTCATAAAATGGTTTTCCTGCATGAACTCCATAGAAACCCTGTGCTTGTGTAAGTGTCATATTAATTAATTTAGCACTTAATACTTTGAATCCAGCAGAGATAATTCGGTCATAAATTTTCCCTGTATCTCCATTTTTTACTGCATCTGGTTTTATGATTGCAAATGTTAAGTTCGACATGTTTTTCCTTATTTATGTGGTCAATTTTGATTGTAATGAGTTTGCCATAGTTTTTCCAATGTCAGCAGGACTGTCACAAACAGTAATCCCTGCATTTCTCAGCGATTCTATTTTGTCAGAAGCCGTTCCTTTCCCGCCTGCGATTATTGCCCCAGCATGACCCATTCGTCGTCCAGGGGGGGCTGTTTGTCCAGCAATGAATGCCACTACTGATTTATCGAAATTATTGTTTTGGATCCATTGAGCAGCATCTTCTTCAGCGCTACCGCCAATTTCACCTATCATAACAACTCCATCAGTCTGAGAGTCATCTTTGAATAATGAGAGTAAGTCAATAAAGGTGGTTCCAATAATAGGATCCCCACCAATGCCAATACAAGTAGATTGCCCAATCCCTTGCTCAGTTAACTGATGAACGGCTTCATATGTTAATGTACCTGAGCGAGAAATTACACCTACATTACCATGTGCTTTATGAATAAAATCAGGCATTATCCCAATTTTGCATTCACCTGGAGTAATAATGCCTGGACAATTAGGCCCAATCATTCGAGTGTGAGAATTATCTAATGCCTCTTTTACCGGCACCATATCCATTATTGGGATTCCTTCTGTGATACAGACTATGAGGTTAATGCCAGCGTCAATTGCCTCAAGGCATGCATCGGCAGCAAATGGAGGAGGAACAAAAATTACAGAAGCATTTGCATCCGTTTCAGAAACAGCATTTTCCACAGTATTGAAAATAGGAATTCCATTATTATCTTTTTGTCCGCCCTTTCCAGGTGTTACGCCAGCTACGACTTGTGTTCCATAAGCCACCATTTGCTGGGCGTGAAATGCTCCTTCTTTTCCAGTAATTCCCTGAACAACTAGTTTGGTTTCATTGTTTATTAAAATACTCATTTAAATTTTCTCTCCTGTTGCTTTTACTGCTTTTTCAGCGGCATCAGCTAAACTGTTTGCAACTATAAAATTATGTTCTGCATCTTTTAATAGATTTCGGGCTTCAATTGCATTTGTGCCTTCAAGTCTAATTACAACCGGAATTGTAACTTCCATATGAGCGAGTGCGTCGATCACACCTTGTGCAACTCGGTCACATCGAACAATTCCACCAAAAATATTAATTAGGATGCTCTTTACATTTGGATCTGACAAAATAATTTTAAATCCATGGGCAACAGTTTTCGCATTGGCAACACCTCCAACATCCAAAAAGTTTGCAGGTTCTCCGCCATATAATTTAATTATATCCATAGTGCCCATTGCCAGCCCTGCACCATTTACCATACAGCCTACATTTCCATCAAGTTTTATATAGTTTAGATTAAAGGAGTCAGCTTCAACTTCAGAAGGTTCCTCTTCAGATAAATCACGCATTTCCTGAATATCTTTATGACGATATAGTGCATTATCATCAAAATTTATTTTTGAATCCAAGGCGATTATTTCATCGGAATTTGTTACAACTAAAGGATTAATTTCCATAAGAGAACAATCATAAGATTTAAAAAATTTCCAGAGGGATAAAAATGTTTTAACCGCATGTTTAATTTGCACACCGGAAAGTCCAAGAGCAAAAGCAAGTTTACGTGCTTGAAATTGTTTTAAATCATCGTTAGGTTCAATCCATTCTTTAATAATTTTCTCCGGAGATTCAGCAGCCACTTTTTCAATTTCAACACCACCTTCATATGAAACCATGAATACAAATTTACCACTACTTCTGTCCAATACTATCCCAGCATACAATTCTCGAGCAATATCGGAGGCTTCTTCAATAAGTAGGCGCTGTACACACTTCCCCTCGGGTCCAGTTTGATGAGTAATTAAATTCATGCCAAAAATATTATCAGCATATTTTTGAACTTCTTCAGGGCCAATTGCAAGTTTTACTCCGCCACCTTTTCCTCTACCCCCGGCATGAATTTGTGCTTTTACAACGACCTTATCTGTTTCCAATTTCTTATAGACTTCCACTGCTTCCTCAATGCTAAAAGCAGGGAATCCATTCGGGACTGGTATGCCGGCATTTCGGAAAAGCTCCTTGCCCTGGTATTCGTGTATTTTCATAATATCTTTATTTAATTTTTAAGAATTCTTGTGCCAGCCTTTTTTTTGATAGCTTCCCCAATATTTTCAATAGAAGTAATAATTACTTCTTTTCCATGGTGATTCAAAAAGTAAAGAGCTGCTTTTATTTTTGGTTCCATTGTTCCCCGCCAAAATTGACCATCCTTTAACCACTGATATACATCCTTAGCTGTCGTGTTTCTAATTATTTCCTGCGAATCAGTTTTAAAATTTAAGTAAATATTATCTACATCGGTTATTATAAATAGTTCCTGCGCCTTGATGATTCTACCTAGTAAAGCGGCAGTCATGTCTTTATCAATAACACCATCTAATCCTTGGAGTGAACCATCTTTTAGATTATAAGCAGGAATTCCACCGCCACCTCCAGCAATAACAATGGTGCCAAAGTCCACCAAATGTTTGATAGATTTTCCATTAAATATATAGAGTGGGTCAGGAGAGGGAACTACTCGTCTCCATAAACCTGGTTCTTGTTCTTTCATCTCCCATCCATATTTAGACATATATTTTCGGGCTTTGTCATTAGTATAAGAAACGCCAATAAATTTAGATGGCTTTCCCATTGCAGGGTCGTTTCCATTCACTTTCATTTGAGAAATGAATGATACCACCTCTCGACAAGAATTTTCACTATATAAAGCATTTTGAAGGGATTGCTGAATCATATATCCCATTGCACCTTGAGTATTAGCAACTAAAACGCCTAAGGGAAGAGGGGGGATTGTTTCAGCAGCAATCTCATTTCTGGAAAGTTCTGCGCCAACTTGTGGACCATTTCCATGAGTGATGCAAATATTATAATTCGCCCGAACAAAATGCATCACTCCCCTTAAGCTGCTTTTTGTATGCCTAAATTGTTCAGTAATGGTGCCTGCTTCAGACTTAGGTGATAATGCATTCCCACCAAGTGCAATCATAACAGTTTTGCTGTTAGCCATTAATAATTATCAAAAAACGATTTAAATTTTAGAGAATAAAATTGTGAATAAAGAAAAAGATTTTAAAGATTTCTAATTCTCACCCATGAAAGGATATCGGTAATCTGTTGGCGGATCGAATGTTTCCTTAATTGTTCGAAGTGAAATCCAACGATATAAATTCAGCGGTGAACCTGCCTTGTCATTTGTTCCCGATGCTCGGCTTCCACCGAATGGCTGTTGACCCACAACGGCGCCAGTTGGCTTGTCATTAATGTAGAAATTCCCAGCAGATTGGGTAAGCATTTTTCTTCCAGATGTTATAGCTTTCTTATCTTCTGCAAAGATTGCCCCTGTGAGTGCATAGGGCGAAGTTCCATCTACAATTGCACAAATATCATTCCATGAATCATTATAAAGATAGATAGTTAGAACGGGTCCAAAAATCTCTTCTTCCATAGTTTTAAAATTGGCATTAGTGGTGAGAATCGTAGTTGGCTCGATGAAGTAGCCTTTAGTTTTATCATACCCGCCACCTGAAATTATTTCAGCTTCGGATGAGTTCTTTGCATAATCGATATAGCTGGAAATATTATCAAATGATGCTTCATCAATAACAGCATTCATAAAATTATTGAAATCATTTACATCGCCCATTGCAATATTGTTTACTTGTGAAAGGTATTTATTTTTCACATCATCCCACAGTGATTCTGGAATATAGCAGCGGGATGCTGCAGAGCATTTCTGCCCTTGATATTCAAATGCTCCCCTCACCATCGCAGTAGCCAAAGTAGACGGGTCAGCAGATTCATGTGCAAGTATAAAATCTTTTCCACCGGTTTCACCAACTATTCGCGGATACGTATGGTAGCTTGAAATATTATCTCCAATTCGTTTCCACATACCTTGAAATACTTCCGTTGAACCGGTAAAGTGTATGCCTGCAAGATGTGGGCTATCCATTACAGGGTCACCAACTTCACTGCCAGTTCCTGGGAGAAAGTTAATAACTCCATCGGGCAAACCTGCTTCTTGGAGAAGTTTCATTATAAAATAGCCTGAGTAAACGGATGATGATGCAGGTTTCCATAGTGCCACATTTCCCATAAGGGCGGGTGCAGAGGGGAGGTTGCCTGCAATTGATGTGAAATTAAATGGAGATACAGCAAAAATAAATCCTTCCAATGCACGATATTCTAACGAGTTATGCATTCCATCTGGTGAAATAAGAGGTTGATTATTACAAATTTCTTCAGCAAACTGACAATTGAAATTGAAAAAATCAATGAGCTCACATGCAGCATCAATCTCAGCTTGAAAAACATTTTTACTTTGGCATAGCATGGTTGCGGCATTAATTGTATCTCGCCAGGGACCAGCCAATAATTCGGCAGCTCTTCGAAAAATAAGGGTTCTTTCTTGCAATGGAGTAATGGACCATGACTGCCATGCGTTTCTGGCAATTTCAATAGCTTGATTTATATCTGCCATTCCAGATTTATGATAATCAGCCAAGATATCCTGATGGTCATGAGGTTTGCGACAGCGTCCTATGTTTCCTGTAAAAATTTCCTTGCCACCAATGATAATAGGGATTTCATAAAACTCATTTTCCATTTCAACCAATTTTGATTTAAGACTGCTCCTCTCAGGAGATCCGGGAGCATAATCTCGAATAGATTCATTCACAGCAGCAGGTATTTCTATACTAATTTCTTCCATGGTTTATTTCCGTTTAAAGATAAAAAATGATTTTAATGAAAAGCCTCGATTTTAGAGCTTGAAAATTTACTTTGCATGGGTTTTGGAGAACAAGAATTTAGTTGGTACTTAGTGGTAAAATTAGAGGATTAGTATTTGGATATTAGGAGTAGAGATACTTATGCCCATTTCTCCTTGATAATTACTATTCTTTTCAAGTTTTAATTAATCATTTTTAATCCATAATTTACAAAAATAATCTTCTGTTGTTATTATTTAAATATTCGTATTAATCTATCCCTATGAAAACTAATAGAAATGACAGCTGTCCATGTGGCAGTGGAGAAAAATATAAAAATTGTTGTGAACAAAAGCGATTTAAATCTGGGGATAAAAACCAATTAACTCGCTGGCTTATATCGGCTGGATTAGGGCTTTTTTTAGCAGTGTTCGTATGGGGTGTGATTGAATATTTTGCAACAGAACATCCAGAAATGGAAGCGTATAAATGTGATAATCCAAATTGTGGAAAAATTCATTACCGGCAAAAAGTGGATAGTAATTAGTTTAGAAATAAATCCAATAGAGTTAGGATATCAGCATAGATATTTCAATTTAATTTAAAGGATAGGCTATGGAAATCAAACCGATTGTAAAAAATTATATGACCACTCGACTCATCACTCTTTCAAAAGATATGGATGTGTATTTTGCTATTGGCCTTCTTCTGAAAAATAGAATTTCTGGTGCTCCCGTTACTGATAATAACCATCATTTAGTGGGAATCTTGTCTGAAAAAGATTGCCTGCGGATTTTTGCAAATGGATCCTTTTATGATATGCCTGGCGGACCGGTTTCTAAGTTTATGACAGATGTTGTCTCAACAGTCATTCCAAATAGCGATTTATTTTCTGTTGCGGATGTTTTCTTAAAGCATAATTTTCGTAGAATTCCTGTGGTGGAGGGGAAAAAATTGGTAGGACAAATTAGTCGCAGGGATGTTTTGAGAGCTATTCAAGATAGTACCAATTATGATATGGATACTGAAGAAATTAATGGCTACATCACCCAGGAAATGAAGGGGTCGCTTTCAAAATAAGGCAGCATTGTATACCCTCAGCAATAATCAATTTCAGATAATTTCCTAATATCTCCCTATCAAGAGAGGCGTGATAATTCACTTGTGTTGGGCCTGTAAAGATTAGCGTTGATTATATTAAAATATGGTTTCCTAACCCCATGTTTTTTTGGGGCCATAAATCCATTGTTCAGACCCTATAAATCTGTCTAAAATTTCCCTTTAGAATTTCCAAAATTCTTCACTTAATTCATGACATCACCAAAACGCTTATTTCTCATTGACGGAATGGCTCAAATCTACCGAGCCCATTTTGCCATGATAAAAAATCCGCTCATTACCAAAGATGGACGTCATACCTCAGCTATTTTCGGATTCATGAACTCGCTTTTCAAACTAATTCGGCAGGAGAGTCCTGATTATATCGCAGTGGTCCTAGACTGTAAAGAGCCCACCTTCCGCCATAAACTGTACACTGAATATAAAGCCACTCGGGAAAAAATGCCGGAAGAGTTAGTAGAGCAGTTGGATCCCCTATATGAATTGATATCGCATACCAATATTCCAACCTTAAAGAAACCTGGATTTGAAGCAGATGATATAATAGGTACCCTTGTAAAAAAAGCTGAAATAGCTGAGTTGGAAACTTTTATAGTCACTGGTGACAAAGATATGATGCAGTTGGTGTCCGATAAGACATTCATGTATTCTCCTGGCAATTCTTTTAAGCCCACTACCATCTATGATAAGACCAAGGTAAAAGAAAAATGGGGCGTAGGTCCAGAAGGAATTGTAGATATGTTGGCATTGGTGGGGGATACTTCTGATAATATCCCAGGGGTTGACGGCGTAGGTCCAAAAACTGCCCGCAAACTTTTAGATAAGTACAAGGATATTGAAACTATTCTGGAGCATGCAGACGAAGCAAAGAATAAACGAGTTCGAGCAGGATTGCAGAATGGAAAGGATTTAGTGCATCTCTCACGGGAATTGGTGGCCATTGATTGTGAAGTTCCTATTGAATTTCATATTGAAGATTTAATTAAAGTAGATTTTAATTTAGAAGCACTTTCTAAAGATTTTCAGGATTTAGAAATGTATTCATTAGTAACGCAGGCGGAAGCGTTAAGCGAAAATAATGCAGCAGTAATTGAGCAGTCAGAAAAAAAATATTCCACTATACTAACAAAGAAGTCTTTAGATGATTTAATGTTGAAATTAGAAGAATCTGATCTCATCTCATTCGATCTTGAAACTACTTCAGTTATTGCTTTGGAGGCAGATATTGTTGGGTTGTCATTTTCTGTGAAAGCTAATGAGGGTTATTACATCCCTGTGGAATTTCCTGAGAAAGATTCAAATTATGAGTTGAGTTTAGATACTATTATGAGTACCGTAAAACCTCTTTTAGAGAATAAAAAAAATAGATTTTGCGGACAGAATTTAAAATATGATGCTTTGGTTCTTAGTCGTTATTCCATAAAAATATCCAACATTTGTTTTGATACTATGTTAGCTGAATATATTCTCCATCCGGAGAAAAATTCGTATAAGATGGATTACTTAGCATTAGACTATCTCAAATACCGTATGGTGCCCATAGATGATTTGATTGGGACGGGGTTACATCAGAAATCTATGGCAGAAGTACCCTTGGACGACATTGCTTTCTATGCAGCAGAGGATGCAGATATTGCTTTTCAATTAGCATCCATTTTAGAAGAAAAGTTAGATGTGGAGGATTTGTCAGGTCCCTATAAAAAAATTGAATTACCTTTAGTCCCTGTTCTGGTGCAGATGGAAAAAAATGGGGTATTCCTAGATATTGAATTTCTCTTGAAGCTCTCTGAACAGTTTGGAGCAAAGCTTGAGAAATTAACGGCTGATATTCATAATATGGCTGGACGAGAATTTAATATTAATTCTCCTAAACAATTAGGGCAAATACTATTTGACGAGTTGGAATTAAAGCCTATTCGCAAACGCAGTACAGCGGTGGAAGTCTTGCAGGCATTGAAAAATTTTCATCCATTACCAGAAGTGGTTTTGGCTTACCGACACTTGGCAAAATTAAAGTCTACCTATGTGGATGCAATCCCCAATTATGTAAATCAAAATACAGGGAGAGTACATACATCTCTTAATCAAACTATTGCAGCCACTGGCAGACTCTCTAGTACTTCGCCTAATTTTCAGAATATTCCCATCCGAACGGAAACAGGTCGGGAAGTACGCAAAGCTTTTATTGCACAAAAAGCGGGTTCAGTGATTCTCTCTGCTGACTACTCACAAGTAGAACTGCGCATAATGGCTCATTATTCCAAAGAGCCGGAACTCATCAAGGCCTTTGAGGAAGATGCAGATATTCATAGCAGAACGGCGGCATTGGTAAATGGCATTGCTGAATCGGAAGTGACCTCGGATCAGCGACGTTCAGCAAAGGTGGTCAATTTTGGAATTATGTACGGGGCTGGCCCATACCGAATGAGCCAAGAGCTTGGAATTCCCATGGCAGATGCCAAGACTCTCATTGATACATATTTCAAAACTTATCCGGGAATCAAACGCTATATGAATGAAACCATTGAATCTGCCCGGAAAAAGGGATTTGTGGAAACCCTCTATCATCGTCGCAGAAGTACCAATAGTCTGAATGCCTCCAATCGTAACATGGTGCAGGCAGAAGAACGGGCTGCTATCAACATGCCCATTCAAGGAACAGCTGCGGATATTATTAAAATTGCCATGATCAATATTCATAAAAAAATGGAAACCAAAAAATATAAAAGCAAAATGATTCTGCAAATCCATGATGAGCTCATGTTTGAATGTCCTCAGTCAGAAGTGGACGTTATTGCCAGAATAGTGGTTGAAGAAATGGAAGGAGCTGTTCAATTAGCTGTCCCATTAAAAGTTGATTGGAAATATGGAAAAAGTTGGTTCGATGCCCATTGATTAGGACGCCGGAAAAGGCAGAAGTGTAATATTAGTGATTAGGAAGTAGTGAATGACTAATTGATAACTATGTAATAACATAGTTATTAGATTAGGAACTTCGAATTTAGATACTCAGAAACTAAAAAAAATGGAAATAACTTGGAAGCATCAATAACATTAAAGGCAGTTGGAAAAACAATTGGCAAGAAAACTCTGCTTGCAGATTTGTCATTTGGAGTAGAAAAAGGATCGACGTTTGTAATTTTAGGTGAAAATGGATCGGGGAAATCCGTAATATTAAAATTACTGGTAGGTCTTATTGAAAAAGATACAGGTTCTGTTTATATTCATGGGCAAGACATTAGTGCTAGAGGTCTAGAAACTCGTTCTTTATGTGGATATATGCCTCAAAATATTAATCTTGATGAAGACCTCACTATTTTTGATAATATTTCCATTCATGGTCAATTGCATGGATTAACTTCTGCCGAGGCAAAAAAAAATACTCTTCATTGGGCAAACTTATTAGGGTTCACTCAATTCTTAAAACAATCCTCTTATAATCAGGCATTTGGTTTGCAAAGAAAAATATTATTTGCCCGTGCATTGGTTCATGATCCAGAAGTATTATTGCTGGATGAACCTACAACAGGAATGGACCCTCATAGTAGGAGTACAGTGTGGAATATTCTGGATAAACTCCATTATGATAAAACAATAATATTTGCCACGCAAAATTTTACAGAAGCAGAACGATATGCCGATAGAATTGCCATTTTACATGAAGGTAATATCAAAATGGATGGTACTCTGGAAAGGCTTATTGAAACTACCCATGGGCTCACCAATTATCGCTTGGCATTTACTAAAGAACCACCCAAAGAATTTATGGTGCAGCTTGAACAGTTTCCCAGAGTATTGCGTCCCAAGTTAAAGGGCCTTGAATTAGAGTTTTATTCTCGTGAGCGCCAACAATTCTTCAATGTTTTGCGACTTGCTTTAGAACACAATTTATCTGATCTTGACACCAGCATATGTAGATTGAGAGATTTATTTATCGGACTTACGGAAGGAGGATTGGAATGAATCCAATTATCCCTTTGTTTAAGCGTGAATTATTAGAATTTAAAAAACATGCATTCTCAATAATTTTGTTTTGGGTATTGACGCCAATAATTATCCATACACTTTTAGCTATTCCTTTATCACGGTTAATTACCATGGATATCCGTTATTTAAATTGGTCTGCAGCAGGGGTTTGGATAACGGCTGCAGGAATGGTAGCATTTTTGCAATCCGCCACCCGCATGAGAAAAATACAATTTGAGTCGCAACAAATTGATGCGTTATTGAAATCGCCAATATCCAATTTAGATTTGATAATTGTAAATATTTCCAGGGGAATAATGTATGGTATGGGTCAATTTCTAGTGGCAATTGTAATAACTTCTACATTAAACCATGAATATCAAAGCCTTGGAAATATGTTAATTATTACTCTGCAAATGTTCACTCTGATTTTGTATTTCTCTGTACTAGGTACTTTAATTGGAATGTTGATTTCCAACCATATATCTTTTGTAAATGTTTCATTCATACTATTTTTAGGTGTCACCATGGGATTTGGTAATTTTATACCATTGAAATACTACCCAAATTCGTATCTTTCTGTTATCAATACTATTCCCACAACTATAGCATTTGAAAATGTAAGGTCCGTTATTTTATATGGCCCTTTTAATTGGGCAGGATTCTTTCTAACTCTAATTGGAACAATATTAATTTGCATTATTACCCTTATAGTCAGCCATAAGGTATTCAGAAAAATATGAACAAAGAAGATAGATTTTACATTATTGGTGTAGATGGAGGCGCTTCTAAAACAAGGGGTATTTTATTCACAGATCGCGGAGAAACCATTGCCTCAATAATTGATAAGGGAAGCAATTTATTAGTAGATGCAGAAATTGCAGCAACTCGTATCTGCAATATCATAAATAATTTATGCAGTGTTGCAGATATTCCTACAGATTACGTGGATGCTATCGGATTGGGATTGGCAGGTTCATCCACTCAAGATGGGCGTGACATGGTTTTTGGCAAGTTAGATAATATAAAGCTATCACAACGGACAATTATCATGAGTGATGCTGAAGCAGCATTTACATTGGGCTGTCCTGGCGACTTTGGAATTTTAGTAATGGTTGGTACTGGTATAATTTGTATATCAAGAAATTCTGAAGGAAAATCTATTCGCCAGGCAGGCCAAGGGCATGATCATGGAGATATTGGAAGTGGGTATTGGATAGGTCGACAATCCCTTTTAAGCCTTACCTTGAACGAAACTAGTGTTTTGGGTGATTCAGACTTAGAAGAAATTATGTCCATCTTTTTGAAGCACGTAAATGAAGAAGAATTTCAAGTTGCTATTGAGAAGCTGAATGAAAGTAACGATGAGGTGTTTATCATTGCAGGTTTAGCTGAATCTACAATTGGGTTGGCTGAAAAAGGAAATGAAATTGCGTTGTCCATTGTACAAGAAGCTACTCATGCTGTCTCTGAATATATTATAGCCTTAACAGATGAGCTGGATTATAATGAAAGCCATATTGTATTATCGGGAAATGGGTCTGTAATTAGAAATGATTATTTTAGAAAATCTTTAAATGATGACCTTCGATTTAATTTCCCAGATATTAAGTGGACATTCTCTTCAATTTCTCCTGCTTATGGAGCAGGTATTTTGGCTGCGAAAATACATAATGTTGATATAAAAGTGAGTGATATAGTTAAAGGAGATGCACCTGTTCCAGCCTGAAGCAGATATTAATCTTAACTATTTAATGCAGAATTATCTCACCATTAAAAAAATGGTAGGGACTGCTAAAATTATGGCGGTTGTTAAGGCAAATGCATATGGGCATGGTGCAGTTTCAATTGCACATGCTTTATCTGATGTTGGTGTGTCTGGGTTCTGCGTTGCTCTGGCAAAAGAGGCAGAAGAATTGATTGCTTCAGACATATCAGAGCCAATTATTCATTTAGGAAGAATTTCTGCATCCAGTATCGATTTATATCAGTCTGGTCAAGTTCGCTGCAGTATCAATTCAGTTGAAGATATTAATGTACTTGAAGAATGCGGATCTGAAAAAGCTCCTTTTATTGCTCATTTGAAGATTGATTCCGGTATGGGTCGTTTAGGAATTAAAATGGGTAACGATTATTCTATTTTGCAAAAACTAGCTGAAAGTAAATCTATTCGTGTGGAGGCAGTTTATTCCCACTTTGCCACAGCTGATGAAAATGATACTGAGTATCGCGATTGGCAATTGGATCAATTCCGAAAGGTCATAAAATTAGCCAATGATATTTTGCCTGACACAAACTACTTTCACATTGCTAATTCTGCAGGTATTCTAAATTTTCCGGAATCTCATTTTAACATGGTGCGTCCCGGGATTTCTCTTTATGGCGTCTCGCCAATGGGAATGCCCCATAATAAATTGAAGCCAGTGATGAAAATGAAAGCACCTGTAATTTTGGTAAAAAAAATGGAGGCAGGAGATTCGGTAGGATATAACCGTCTCCACATTGCTAGAAAAAATGAGACAATTGCAATTCTGCAGACTGGATATGCAGATGGTATTTCAACAGATTTTTCTAATTCTGGAGGTGTAGAGTTAAATGGATGCATCTATCCTATAATTGGGAAGGTATCAATGGATTTAATTGCCATAAATTGTGGAGAAGATACAATTAATGAGGGTGATGAAGCTGTGATTTGGGGTGGGAATCATGAAAATAACCAATTAGAATATATCTCTAAAAAATATAGTAAAATCCCCTATGAATTTCTTACGGGGGTATCTGCCCGTGTTAAACGAAATTTTATAAATGAATAAAATATTCCTCCCTCTTTTATTTTTCATGGCATGTGCTTTGCCGCCTAACCCGGCACCCAAAATTCAGTACCCAGAAACTATTAGCCATCTAACTTTGGAAGAAAAAATTGCTCAAATGGTTATGGTGCGGATTAGAGGCGATTATTATTATAGTGAACATTGGTATAGAAAGAAACTTCAGAAATATTTATCAGTAGATGGCATAGGTGGTGTCATCTCTTTTGGTGGCAGTATTCATGGTAGTTACTACAATATCCAACAATTTCAGAAATGGTCAAAGTATCCTCTCTTGGTTGCCGCTGATTATGAAAGGGGCTTAGGGCAATGGATGGGGGGCGGAACCCTTTTTCCAAGTAATATGGCCATGGCTGCCACAGGTGATAGTAGCTTGGCTTATGATCAGGGACGAATCACAGCAGTAGAAGCACGTGCCTTAGGCGTTCATATTACTTTTTCACCGGTTATGGACATTAATAATAATCCGGATAACCCTATAATTAATTTCCGATCTTATTCTGATAATGCTGAAATAGTATCTAAATTTGGAGCTGAGTTTATCAGAGGTGTGCAAGATAATGGTCTTGTTGCCTGTGCCAAACATTTCCCAGGTCATGGAAATACGTCTACTGATAGTCATTCAAGTCTACCCACCATTGTAGGTAGCAAAACTGAATTAATGAATCTGGAACTGAAACCTTTCAAAGCTGCTATTAATGCAGATGTAGAAATGATGATGGCTGGCCATATTGCACTTCCTGGATTGGATGGATCTGGGGTGCCCGCGTCCCATTCTCATGCCATTTCTACCGAATTACTACGCAATGAATTGGGTTTTGATGGTATCATTGTCACTGATGGAATGGAAATGGGAGGGCTTACCAAATCAGCTTGGGCAGGAGAATCCGCAGTGAGGGCTATAGAAGCAGGTGCAGATATTCTCTTATTGCCTATGGATGTAGAACAAGCTCTAAAATCTGTTTTATCGGCAGTAAAGTCCGGGCGGATTAATGAGAAGCGTATTAATCAATCTGTTCAAAGAATATGGAAAATGAAATCCAAAATGGGCTTATTAAATGGTGCAGCACAAATCCCCTTTTCAGAATTGGAAACCATCATTGGTAAAAGTGAACATTCTGCTAAAGCCAAAGTGATTGCGCAAAAATCAATTACCATCGTAAAAGATGAAAATCATCAATTACCTCTCATTCCTGAGAAAATTGACTCGTTGGCACACCTAATTCTTTCTTTGGATGAAGGCGCTAGTGGATATCTGAAATCTCTCAGTAGAGATTTAAATAGGACTCACGGTAGTGTTGTAGAAATGTTGATTAATAATCCATTGTCCAAACTAGGCCGCAAAGATATTCTAAATCAAGTAAAGGGGGTGGATCAAATTTTGGTATCTCTGGTGGTTCGTATTCGAATGGATAAAGGTATCGCCAGTATTGATTCCACCCACTCCTTACTCCTATCAGAATTGAGGCAATTGGATATCCCCATCGTGACAGTGAGCTATGGTTCTCCCTATCTTCCTGATTATGACTTGTTGGAAACCTATATCTGCGCTTATGGATATGGCTCTGTTTCTGTTCAGGCGATATCAGAGGCTATTTGGGGTAGAGTTAACGTAGATGGGAAATTGCCAGTGAGTCTCACACCTCAATTGAACAGAGGATTTGGAATCCCTAAAAAAAAACGTTTTAATGCCTGGGGAGAGGTGCAACAAGTGGAATTTTTAAATGCATGGTCGGTTATTGACAGTGCTATTGAAAACAGGATATTTCCCGGTGCTCAGGTAGCAGTCGTTCACAGAGGGAAATTAATTGCCAGCAGAGGTTTCGGCAGACATACCTATGATAACAGCTCTCCGCCGGTGAAGCAGGAAAGTATTTATGATATTGCCTCCCTTACAAAAGTCCTGTCAGCCACTCCCATCACCATGAAACTCATTGCTCAGAAGAAACTGTCTCTGGAACATACGGTTCAACAATTCTACCCCCAATTTACAGGTAATGGGAAGGAAGATATTACCATTCGACATCTGCTTACCCATTCTTCCGGGTTGCCAGGATATTACCAATTTTTTTTAGATGATCAGGTAAGTACCAAAGAAGACGTATTGGATTATATTCTAAATGCAAAATTACATTCAAATCCGGGAAGTCACTATGAGTACAGTGATTTGGGATTTATTCTGCTAACTTCTATTATTGAGAAAGTTGCCAATCGGTCTATAGATAAATTGGCCCACTCCTATTTTTTTGGTCCCTTAGGAATGCATCATACACGCTATAACCCTCCACCGGAATGGAAATGGAAAATTGCTCCTACAGAAATAGATAATGTATATCGCAACCGGCTGATTCATGGAGAAGTACATGATGAAAATACCCATCTCATGGGAGGTGTCTCTGGCCATGCAGGGGTATTTTCCACTGCAAATGAAATTGCCCGGTATGCTCAAATGTTGGTAGATGGGGGAATTTGGGAAGGCAAACGAATTTTAAAAAAATCACAGATTCAAGAATTTACCAAAGTACAACATATTCCACAAAATTCAGATTTGGCATTGGGCTGGGATACTCCTTCGCAATCTGGCAAATCAATTGCCGGGGATTATTTTACTCCCGGTTCATTTGGACATCTGGGTTTTACTGGAACATCACTTTGGGTTGACCCAAATGAAGAAATCATCATCGTACTGTTTACCAATCGGGTTCATCCCAACCGTAAAGAATATAAGGGGAGCAAGGAGATGTATGGTATCAGGAGAGATTTTTATAATAGAGTCATGGAAGTACTTATCAAAGAAGTAGAAGAGTAGTTATTTTATGCATTATATTGATCTAGGCATTATTCTTTTCTTCCTGGGTGGAATTTCTGCCTACGGAATTTATAATTCCCAGAAGAATAAATCAGCAGAGGATTATTTTTTAGCTGGGCGCAATACACCCTGGTGGGTGGCTATGTTTTCCATTGTGGCAACTGAAACTTCTGTACTGACTTTTGTGTCCGTACCTGGATTAGCCTACCGTGGTGACTGGTTCTTTCTGCAATTGGCAATGGGTTATATTCTGGGGAGAGTATTGGTGTCGATTTTTCTCCTCCCACAATATTTTAAAGGGAATATTACTTCTATATATGAGATATTAGGCTCACGTTTTGGTAAGCCGGTTCAGAAGACTGCTTCAGGGATATTTCTCATTACCCGATTATTTGCAGATGGGGTACGCTTTCTGGCTACTGCAGTGGTAGTGCAGGTAGTGACTGGTTGGCCCATTTGGATGGCTGTTCTCATAATTGGTGCAGTGACTATGGTTTATACTCTGTCTGGTGGTATTCGTACCGTTCTCTGGGTGGATAGTTTTCAGTTTGTGTTGTATTTGACAGGGGGTGCTATTGTCATATTCTTCATTTTGAGCTCTCCAGAATTTTCAGGTTGGGAACCCTTATTAGAAGCTGGTAAAACACGGATATTTCGTTTTACCACAGATAATATGTTTAAAGATGCATGGTTCTTTGGTTCTGCTTTCTTGGGGGGAATTCTGCTTTCCTTTGCCTCCCATGGCGCTGATTATATGATGGTCCAGCGGGTACTAGCCTGCAGTAATCTCAGTTCTGCCCGAAAAGCCATGATTGGCAGTGGATTTTTTGTATTTCTACAATTTTTAATATTCTTATTAGCAGGTTCCCTCATTTGGTTATTTATTGGCGGTGTTGAAATGACTAAAGACAGAGAACTTTCTACATTTATTGTTGATCATTTGCCCATTGGTATTCGAGGGATACTTTTGGCTGGTGTACTTTCAGCGGCAATGTCCACACTCAGTTCATCCATTAATTCACTGGCATCATCCACTATTCACGATTGGATGCAGAAGAATATCAGCCTGAAACGATCTCTGATTGTGAGCGGAGTTTGGGCAATTCTACTTATTTCATTAGCGTTACTTTTTGATGAAGGCAATACCGCTGTAGTGGTGTTGGGCTTAAAAATTGCATCTTTCACTTATGGGGGCCTGTTGGGTTTGTTTATTCTGTCATGTTCAAATAAAAAGTTTACCACCCCGGTTTTGATTTTTGGACTTCTTTCGACTTTAGGTACGGTATTTTTTCTCCAATGGCTGGGTGTTGCATGGACTTGGTACATTGGAGCAGCAGTTGTTTTGAATTTGGCAGTTGTCCATGGGCTACATTATTTGGGATGGAAAAGAGGTTTTGGGTTTGCAGTAATACTCTTTATCACAGGCTATTTTAGTGCAGTGAGGGGGCAGTACCAAAATGGACTTGAAGTTTTATCTGAAGATGGATTTTCTGTATTAAAGGGGAAAAATGTAGCTGTAGTGGTAAACCATACTTCAGTGGATTACCACGATAATCATCTCATTAAACTGGCTCACGATCAGGGTATCAGAATAAAAGTGATATTTTCCCCTGAACATGGCTTTCAGGGAGTAGTAGGGGCAGGTGAAAAAGTGGATGATGGATTTGAAAATCTCACTGGCGCTCCCATTTATAGCTTATATGGAAAAACAAAAAAGCCATCATCCGAAATGCTTAAGGGAATTGATATCCTAGTCTTTGATATGCAGGATATTGGCGTTCGTTATTATACATATGTGAGTACTTTGACTCTGGCAATGGAGTCCGCGGCTGAAAATGGTATTCCTTTTATTGTTTTGGATAGAGTAAATCCGTTAGGTCATGAGGTTGAGGGACCAATATTGGAAATGGATTTTGCATCATTTGTAGGGATGCATCCTATTCCTGTTCGTCATGGAATGAGCGTGGGAGAATTGGCGCAGATGATAAATGGGGAAAACTGGCTAGAAAATGGTATGAAGACAGATTTAAATGTAATTGCATACAAAGGTAAAATTGATGAAAAGGTGAAGGCACATACTTTCAATGTACCACCATCGCCCAATATGCCAAATATAGAAACGGCTTGGCTCTATCAGGGTTTATGTTTATTAGAAGGAACCAATTTATCTGAAGGTAGGGGAACAGATTTGCCCTTTAAGCTATTTGGCGCGCCATGGCTAGATAATAAAGCTCTAGCTGATAAGTTGCAGAAATTCAGTTCAAAGAGTGATAAATATGAATTAATCAGTTTCACTCCTCAATCTATCCCCGCTGCAAAATATCCAAAATATGAGGGACAAGAGTGTAGAGGGATTCGTATAATAACATTAGAACACCCATTGATATGGACAATGCATCTCCTTCAAATTATACAAGATCAACACCCTGAAAAATTCAAGTTTCTGGATACCAACTTTATTGATAAATTATATGGTTCAGACAGACTAAGACTTGCCAATGAGAAGGATATCACAGCCGAGAAATTATTAGCAAGTGACGCTACCTATACACAATTTATTGAATTAAGAAAAAAATATTTAATTTACTGATAAATTAATTTCTAAAGGAGCTACTATGAAGAAAAATCAGCAATATATTTTAGTTACCGTAATTGTAATTGTTATTTTATTCTGGAAATTTTCCATGAATAGCGCAGTTATTAACATCCCAGGCAAACATCCCTTAGATGAAACAGAAACCAAGACTTTCATGTTAGATAATGGGCTGAAAGTCATTTTAATATCTAATCCCAAATATAATATATCCGCAGCATCCATGAATGTGAAAGTGGGATCGCTATCTGACCCAAAAGATGCCCAAGGTTTAGCTCATTTTTTAGAACATTTATTATTTCTAGGTACTGAAAAATACCCAGATGTAGAAGATTACAAGATGTACCTATCTAATAATGGTGGTTACTCCAATGCCTATACTGCAGAAGATCATACTAATTATTTATTCGAGGTCATTCATGAAGCCTATGAGGGCGCTTTAGACCGATTCGCACAATTTTTCATAGCCCCTGCATTTAACCCTGATTACACAACTCGTGAGCAGAATGCAGTGAATTCAGAATTTCAGAAAAACCTGGAGCATGATTATTGGCGCATGCGTCAAATAAAACGAAATATTTATAATAGTGATCATCCTAGTAACCATTTTGAAATTGGCTCACTGGAAACATTAGAAAAAGTTGATCGTCAAGTTTTGCTGGACTTTCATAAAAAATATTATTCTGCTAATCAAATGGCATTGGCACTGCTAAGCAAATATCCCATTGCTGATATGGAAATTTGGGCACATACCTATTTCAGCGAAATTAAGAATAATCAAGCCCCAGATATTGAATATCCACCGGTTTATTTATCTGAGAAAGATGCACTACGGCTCATTAGGGTTAAACCGGTAAAAGATAAGAAAGAATTGGGATTGGAATTCCCTTTGCCAATTGATTTATATCAATATTATGATAGTAAACCTATGAGTATCTTGGGCAGTCTTATGGGTCATGAAGGCAAAGGGAGCTTATTGTCATTTTTGAAGGGTAAAGGTTTAGCAACAGGTCTTGGTGGAGGTGGAAGCCCTGATACTCCAGACTATGGCTCTGCTGGGGTCAATATACAGCTTACAGATAAGGGTGTGTCTAATTATCAGGAAGTCCTGGGTTATTTCTTTTCCTATGTGGCCATGTTAAAGAAAGAAGGTTATAGAAACTATATTTTTAATGAACAGCAAACTATTGCCAAACTGGAAGAGGTGTATTCTGATAAGGGGGAAGGAGCTTGGAAAGCAATTTCCTTTGCCAATAATCTGGCATTTTACCCCATGAATATTGCCCATCGGGTAGAATACCATTTTAAAAATCCGGATCCTGAAGCATATTTGAAAGTTCTATCTTACATTCGACCTGAAAATATGCTCTGTGTACTTTCTGACAGCGGGCAGGAAACACCACTGGAAGAGTTCTGGTATAAATCGAATTATAATTATGAAGAGATTACAGGTGGCGTGTTTGATAGATTGTTAGCACCAGCCATGTATGCGGAATTACATCTTCCTGAGCCAAATTTATACTTGCCTGAAAATGCCAACTTGCTATCTGGATCTAATAGTGTAAGTCAACACCCCATACTTCTGGAAGATTCTGAAGGACTTAAGCTATATTGGGGAAGAGATACCGATTTCCAGCGACCTAAGGCATCCTATAGATATAAAATATACTCCCCAGAAAAATTTACTGATTTGCACAGCCAGGTTCTAATGACCTTGTATATCGCTGCAGTTAATGAGTCAATGAACGAGGCATCTTATCCTGCGAAATTGGCAGGTATGAATTATAATGTATACAATGATGCTGAGGGAATTTCCATCGTTGTTAACGGATATAGTGACTCAATTGATGATTTGTTAAAAGAAGTCCTTCTAAATATGAAAAATATTTCTATTCCTGAAGGACAGTTTGAAGCACTTCGGGATAAAATGATTAGAGACTGGAAAAATGTTGCCTTAGGAAATGCTACTGGTATTGCACGTGAGGGTATGCGGAAAATGCTTAGAAAGTATTATTATACCAGTTTAGAAATGGCTGATGAAGCTGGCGAAATGACATTATTAGAAGTGAAGGAGTTTTCAAAAGCGCTATTGAAGAAAGGGTATATTGAAGGTTTGGTGTATGGCAATGTGTCTGAGAGTCAAGCCAGACTAAATACGGATTTATTTACAGATATATTGAAAATCAAGCCTGAGAAATGGGAAAATGTAATCCATCAGGGACGTCTTGATTTCGCAGCAGGAGAAGATATTACTCAGGTTTTGAAAACTCAGGTGAACAATTCATGCTTATGGCGATTGCAGTATTTTGGTGAAAATAGTATTGAAGAAGCTGCGCAAGCTCAAGTTATTGGTAATTTTGTAGAGTCACCGTTTTATCTGGAAATGCGAACCAATCAGCAGCTGGGTTATATTGTGTGGGGTGGAGCTGCCAGTGCAGAGAAATCCAGCTATTTCTATTTTATTATCCAATCTGGAAATCATCCTGCAGAATATTTAGCTAATCAGGCGGAACAGTTCTCATTAACCTTGCCAGACTCTCTCAGGCAATTACCTGAAGAAGATTTTTTGGCTATTAAAAATTCTGTTATTGAAAAAATAAAAGAGAAGCCCACCAGTATCGAAGAACAGGCTGGTAAATATTATACCATGGCATTTGATTATAACGGTAATTTTAATAGAAACGAGGAGCTTATTCAGGCAGTGGAAAGCTTAACCAGAGAGAAATCTGTAGAAGTATTAACTAAAGTTCTCGCAAATGAAACGCTGGAAAGGGCTACGGTTCTCCTCTATGCTAAGGAGCATAATGTTGGAGAAAATATTAAATCCTCTTTTGATTCCATAAACCAATGGAAAAATACCCGAAAATATCAGTAAGTTACTGAAGGTAAATTGAGGTAATTATGCCATTTGTAAGAAGTTCAGGTGCCAAATCTGAAATAGATCAAAAGTTAAAAACCAAACGTCAACAAATTATAGAAGATGAGCGTATTAGAGTTTTAGGTGATTCACTCATGCTCTTTTATGATAAATTAATGGAGAATTATGTGTTGACTTACCCTCCTAATGAAGATGCTGAGCCCTCTAGTGAAGATGCTGAAGATAAAATTAAGTTGGTGGGTCGTGATGAAGTTGAGCAGCTTGCGCGTGATTATGCAGATACAAAACCCCTAGGGTTTTAATTGTTTTCAGTATAATAAATTAGATATATCATTCATTTGTGTCTAATCGAACACCATTAATTAGAATGATGCTCTTGGTTACCTTCCTATTTATTGTTTTAATTGCATTTTCAACTCAATTATCTAGGAATGCAGCAATTAATATAAATGACCCTATTTTTAAGAAAACAACTATCTTAAAGAATAAAAATAAGGCTTTTTCCGTTCTGCTCCATTCCATAACCGTTCGTAAAAAAGTTATTTCAGCTTATTCTTATACATTTGATTCTATCATAACTTTTCCTTTCTCAAAACAGGATCATGAAGTTTTACAGAATAAATTAGATAAATTACCACCTAATACTCAAGATTGTAATAGCTGTCATAAATACGCAGGGTACTAATTAAGGGAGATTAAAGATGCAGTATGTTCGTTTTTATAAACACATAGTAATGATATTATTTTTTGGGATGCTGTACACAGCCCAAGAAGAGGTCAGCTTTTATGCTGATAGTTGGGCATTATTAATAGGAATAAACGAATACCAATTTGAAAAACCATTGAATTATGCAGTAGCTGATGCAGAAGAAATGCAAAGATTGCTTGTAGAGAAACTTGGTTTTCCTGAAAAGAATATTGAAATATTATTAGATGATAATGCAACACTGAACGGCATAAAGAAAAGTATGCAAAAATTAGCTGAAAATACATCTGAAAATGATCGTGTACTGATATATTTTGCGGGGCATGGCTTTACACAGCCTTTACCATCAGGGGGAGAAGAAGGTTATTTGATTCCTATAAATGGTAAAAGCAGTGATTTATTTTCTACGTCAATACCAATGAGTGAGATGAATAGACTTTCTAATATGACACCTGCCAAAGATATGCTTTTTCTAATGGATGCATGTTACAGCGGGCTTATGGGTGTAGGCAGTCGTGGTTTAGATCTGGATGTAAATACCCCTAATTATTTAAAAAAGATTTCAGCTGGTGGTTCTAGAACCGTTATCACAGCTGGGAAAAAAGGAGAAATTGCCCAGGAACGTGCTGAATGGGGCCATAGCCCATTTGTAAAAAATATTAAAAGCGGTTTAGAGAAGGGTATGGCTGATACCAACGGAGATGGATATATAACTGACAGAGAGCTGGGCAATTATCTTACATATCAGGTGACTGCGGATACAGATAATAAGCAAACCCCTGTTATTTCACATTTTACCACTGACCAGGGACAGTTTGTTTTCATCATTGGAGATGTGGTTGTTAATAATGGAAAATCAACATTTGATAATAATCAAAGTGTTGATCTTGATTATGATAGGCTCGCAGATAAAATTGCAGATAGAATGAAGTCTAGCCAATCTCTTCCAAATGAGCAAAATGAAGAGCAAATAAAAGAAACTGATTTGCAGACTGATTCTGAAGGTGAAATAGCTCATGAAATAAAAAATATGGAGTCACTTGCAGAAGAAATGGAAGAGCTTGGAGAAGAAATGGAAGAACTTGGAGAAGAGATGGAAGACTTGGGAGAAGACTTAGAAGAAGAAGAAGATGTAGAAAAGCGTGAGGCAATTGCGGAAGAGATGGAAGAGCTCGGAGAAGAGATGGAAGAACTTGGAGAAGAGATGGAAGAGCTTGGAGAAGAGATGGAAGAGCTCGGAAATGAAAGTGTGAATGAACTACTTGAAAAACTTAAAGATTTGGGAATAGAGTCAGAAGAAATTTCAAAAATAAGTGGTGGCGTAAAGAATGGATTAAAGAATAAAATTGGCCTAACTGAAGGAAAGCTTATTGCAAACTGTACATTTGCCAATAGTCAAACCAGGTATTATGCTGATGAACCTGAGGATGAAGAGGATATTGTAACAATAGATGATATTTCAAAAAATAATTGGTGGAGATATAACCGCTCTGAAGGACTTTTTTACCAGATGAATGGTGTATTTCAAAGTCCCAATATAAAAGGCTCTTCTTTTTATGGCGGTGTTGGCCGGGCTTTTCATCGAAATGAATATCAATGGACTCTGGGATTGGAGCAATTAGTGTTTAAAAAAATATTTCAGTTTTATGCTGAAGTATTTAATAAATCAATTACTCCCGATGCATGGCGATTATGGGATGGAGAGAATTCACTCTCAACGTTATTTAGAAGACAAGATTATCTGGATTGGTATAATGGACGAGGATATAGAGCCGCAGGATTTATACATATAAAAAATTATGTTTCCATTGGGGCTGAATATAATCAGTTTACCCAGTCAGAAATGAATAATGTATTGGAGGGAGACAAATTTAGGGAGGCTTATCATGTGCAGGAAGGAGATAATATTTTTCTTAAAACCATGCTCAGTGTTGGATATCCTGTAGAACTTTCTGTCCGTGATGAATTTCAGATGTATACAACCATAATTCGAACAAGTTCTATGGAAAATGCAGATATAAATTATTCAAATGACCACCTCTACTTTAATATACTGATCCCATATGCTGAAAAACTGAATTTTAATATAAAAATTATGGCTGGGGCATCTGATGTTGCAAAGTCAATATGGAAGGATAGTGGTTATCGTCAGAATATATTTGAAATTGGGGGAGAGGGTACACTCAGGGGATATGATTGGAAAGGACTTTCTTCATCTCATTATCAATTAACCACTCTGGAGGCCTGGTTTGGTTCAGTTGGTGTTTTCTATGATCGGGCAATCTTATTTGATAGCCCTGGCAATGTATTTAATTCAAAATTCTTGAAAGATTTATCAGACAATATGTCTCAGGATGCTAAAAGTGCTATCGGCTTTATATTAGGGCGTAAAAATTTACGTCTTTCCTTTGCTAAGCAGATGACAGGCAATAATACCACAATGTATTTGACTTTCGGTACGCCTCTGCAATACTGGTAAGAAGGGAATAGGCTGTTTTACTATTAAAACTATTAATATTCTCTTCCACTGCCCCTCTAGAAACCCCTTTTATATTTCCTTTATTTGGGAGTAAATTATGTTAAATTATATTGTCTACTAGGGCCCCCCTTGGAGGCATGCTGATTTAATTGCTTCAAAAAAGTGAGGTATGCGATGAAAAAATATAGTATAACATTAAGCTTCATGTTTGTTCTCATCTCTTCTTTAATGGCTGTTGAAAGTGATAAGGAGAGTGTGAATGAGAAATTTAAATTTATCAAAGATATTTATTCCGATAGCTGGGCACTCATTATTGGTATTAATAAATACCAGAATGTTGACCCTCTCAATTATGCTGTTAATGATGCAAAAAAAGTTAGGAGTATTTTGGTGGAGAAATATGGATTTTCTGAAGATAATATCCGTTTTTTAACTGACAAGAAAGCAACTAAAGATAATATAATGAGAGCATTTAATGAGATACTTTTAACTGCAGGAGAGCAAGATCGAGTAGTGGTATTTTATGCCGGACATGGGGACACCTTCAAATTGCCAAATGGCGGTGATATGGGATACCTAATCCCCGTTGATGGATCTAATGTAAAAGAAAAAATATATTTAACCAGCATACCAATGAGTGATTTTGAGCAAATTGCAAAAATGTCACCTGCAAAACATATTTTGTATCTAGTGGATGCCTGTTATGGAGGATTGTCTCTTGACACGCGCGGTCTTTCTAAAGAACAAACCCCTTCGTATTTGAAAAAAATGACTGATAAGAAGGGCCGACAGGTTATTACTGCGGGAGGTAAAGATGAAAAAGTGATGGAAAAAGCAGAATGGGGGCACAGTGCTTTTACAAAAAGTTTGATAGCAGGCTTAGAAGAAGATTTAGCAGATGCCAATGAAGATGGCATTATATCTGGCGATGAGCTAGGTTCATATATAAAAAACGGTGTTAGTTTTGATACTAAAGGTCAGCATACACCACAGAGAGGGCGGCTGACAAGTGATCCGGGAGAATTTGTATTTATCAGCAAAACATTAGAAAATGAGGTAGCCATGGTAGAAACTGGCGGCGAAGATATAAGTGAAATAAAAGAGCAGATGGCGGCTCAGCAGCAGCAGATGGCCCAGCTCACACAGATTCTTCTTGCTCAGGCTCAGGGTCAGCAGACCCCGAAAACTCAGGAGGTTGCGCCGGTGAAGAACTATCCCAGTCCAGTTCCTAAAGGTAAGAAATCAAAAAAATCATTCAACATGAAGACCGCATCTACCCTGTCATGGGTATTCCCCGGCATGGGCCATTATTATTCCGGTCGAGCGGGTAAAGGGTTGTTTTATACAGGCCTAGAGTTGGCAGCTCTATCGGGCGTAGCTGTTTTTAGTGGAAATTTTACAGGTGAATCGGACAGCTATGATATGGCTGTTGATAATTATAGTGATTATTTGAATTCAATAGATTTTAGTTCTGGTAGTGATGAAGATGTTCTGCTTCAGCAAAATGTTACAGATGCATTTAATAAACAAAATGAGGCAATGATTGGTCTTATTAGTGCAGGCTCTATTTCTGTTGGCGTGTGGCTTTGGAATATTATAGATATAAAAAAATCGAAATCAAGAAACTATTCTGCTCATAAACCTGTTTCTGTTGGCATTAACTCCAGAGGTCAGGTAGAAGCTCGAATTTCATTTTAATTTAGATTGATTTTATAGGTAACTTTCTTGTTGCGTAAACCGTACTTATATATTCTGGCAATTTGCTTTTTTTCCTGTGAAGAGCCTCCAGTTTTTGAAGCCCCTGATCCAGTTGAAACTCCTGTAGTTGCAATTCAAACTATAGAGACTATATTTACTAAGCTTCCTATTGAGATTGTATGGGAAGGGAATACAACTTCCCGGGAATTTATCTATGAATTACAATATGTGGATGACCCTTCAATTGTGCATAGCTGGAACGAGTTGGACACTACTGGTGCAACTTCTGTAACCTTTGATAATCTGGATGAAGGAAATTATATATTTACTGTCCGCGGGCTATACAATCAAGATAATATAGGAAGTGAAGTAACCCTGTCTTTCGAGGTTGACGCCATTTCAGGCCCAGCCCTGCGTATTTATCCCTTAAGTCAAACTGCAAAGCCTGGAGATGAAATTGATGTATATCTCTATTTTGAAGACGTGCCGGAAAACTTATCAGTCACGGGCCTTCATGTAGATATCCGGATAAATACAGATGAATTAGAATTTATAAATGACCAGTTTGTATTTGGGGAGCTTGTCACCGATTTCTCTGGAACTGCCATTTATCCTGATCCTATTTTTAGCTCTGGTGCTGAGTCCGTATCGATTGTGGGAGTGGCAGATGAAAATGGACTAGGTGTTTATGGAACCGGTTCTATCGCCAAGCTTCGTCTTCGTGTAAAAGATCAGGTTGGAAGTTTTCAAATTAATATTTATCAGCCAGAGGATGCATTTCAAAATATAAATGGGGATTGGCATGGTTTTGGTGATCCGGTAAGCGGAACTGTAACGGTAGAAGAGGCGGAGTAATGATGAAGAGGCATTTTACAAAAATGATTCTAGTGATATTTTGTATTTCTGGATGTGCATTTCCTATAATAATTGTGAATGCTACACTACTTGTCCCATCTGATGAATATCCTACCATACAGTCTGCTATAGATGCAGCATCTGAAGGCGATACAGTATTCGTAGCGTCTGGTACTTATTTTGAGAATATT
>JASMKZ010000070.1 GCA_030748955.1 Fidelibacterota bacterium
TTATCTCCCGCTAACTTAAGAAAAGCCTCTGTATTATTATTGGTGATTTCACCTGCAAGAGATTTAAAGACTGTTTCCATTCCATCTTTAATTTCTTCCATCTGTTCCAATTTTGCTTCTGCTCTGGCTTTTTCTTCTGTTAGGTGGGTAATAATATCCTGATTAGTATTCTCTGATTTGGGTTGGCTGAAACTTTTTAATATCCAACCTATTGTAATGCCAATTATAAGACTGATGATGACGGTAATTATATCTACCATAAAAATTCTCCCTTAAAGTGGAGGGTAATTTGCGGAAGGTAAAGTCTTTCAGCCAATAGCCGAAACAGTTATGAATATTCTACTAATCAAGGTATCTAATAATAGAAAAATTAAATTCCCCTCCACCGTATATATCTTCTTTTTCTTTTTTTTCTGAGACTATTATTTCTATGACATCAATTTTATAGGGTATATGCTGGGAAAAAGATGTGCCAAATGACCATTTATTTTTTATCATATTTATACCCACTAATAAATTAATTGCTTCTTTACCAATCATATTTAATTTTTGATTATCAGAATAATCTGGTATTGGAAAACCAAAGATGCTTAATGATCTTGTATCAATAGTTATATCATATCTATCTTTAATCCAATCAATTTGTATATATGGGGATAAAAAAACAAATTTAGTTGACATTATTTGTATTGAAATCAAATTTTGTTTTAATTCCCCTGTTGAATTGTTAATTATTCTAGGAACCAAATTAAAGAATGACTTGAGATCATTATTAATTCTTGATGGCCATATTCTAATTGAAGTGTATAAATCCACCAGTTTTTTTTGAACTATAATATTGAATTTATAATCTGATTTATAAAATAAATAGCTTAATGAATAAATGTAATTATCATTTGTATACTTATTCAATTCAAGAAAACATTCATTAGAATTATTTAATAACTTTAATTTAGAGTAACTGTTCATTGTTGTGTAGGACCAATTAATTTTTTGATTATTACTTAAAGAGAGGTATCCACTAAGGGATATTGTTTTAATATTTCCATCTTCTAAGTCTATTTTAGAAAGTGAGGAATCAGATGAATTTATTTTCCAATTATCATCATCCATTACGTATTCTATTCTATAATTTTCACCTCTAAGGCTTACTCTGTATTGATCGATTACATGGTCAGTATATATCTTATTCAAGCTATAATTAAAATCTGTATAGTTTAAATTAAATTGGAGTGGAATTTTTTTATTTGATCTACCAAAACTAAAAATCATATTCGAATGCAGATTTGTACTTAGTAATAATGAGGGTGATAATGCATTGATTCCTGAATATTTTGTAACACTTACATCTGAAGTTATCAGCCTTTTTTTTATTTTAAACCCTAATAGCATCTCATTGTAGTTATTAGAATTTGTTATTGAATAATCTTTTTCTATCATCTGGACAATAGAATGATGCTTATTATAAACAAATTTTATCAGACCATTACTGGTTCTATTAACAAGCTTAAATCCCTGTTTATTCTCAGAAATATTAAGGGAGTCATTAAAATTTATCAGACCAATATGAGTATCATTATATATGTTAATATAACTACTGGAATCTTCAATGGTTATAAAAATAGGATCTGGATGAAGCCAGTTTTGGGACCCTAGCTGAGCCCAGCTAATATTTACAAAACCTAGTGAAATAACTAGAAAAATAAAAGGGGAAGGCAAGCCTTCCCCTTTTATTGTATTAATATTATCCAAATTAATTGTCAAAAAGATTTGCCTCTAATATCTCTTCACAATCATCTGGATCAATATCTTCGCCTACTATATCATCAAAGAACTTCTCTTGAGTCATTTCCGGGAATAAACCTAATACTGTATAGTCCCAACCATCTTTCCATTCTTCACATGTTTTTGCTTCCCATGTAAGAACTGGGCAACCCCAAGTTCCAGAATCTTCACACACCTCAGAATATCCATCAGGAGTCCACACTTCATGACAATCTTCCCATTCACAAGTGCCTGTTGTAACAGTATATGTTGGCAACAATGTTTTCAAGTTTTGAGGAGGGTTTGTAAGAAATCCTTTAATATCTACAGTAATTTCAACAATTTCCTCTTCGCATTCATCCCAGCAATCATCTTGATCACAAACAACAACACAATCTCCAAAATCTAATTCTACTTTAAAAGGTTCATTAAGTATATCTCGTATATCTTCTATAACCTCAGGAACTGTTGGACAATCACCATCATCACATTCTACCATATCCTTTTGAATTGCATCAAATTCAGTATATGTATCTGCATCTAAAAAATTCCACGCATTTTCAATACTGCCTAGTACATTATTTAAATCTGCATGTGCATTAGGCCAAGAATTATCCTGTCCAGAACGAATTGTTAATAATGATGAATTTGTAGACAGCCATGACCAGTCCATATTTGTAGTTGGGTATCCCTCTCCATCAATTAGTTCATCAATAATATCATAGTATGGCACATTAACATCGTAGGTTATAATAGCATAAATAATAGCCCTAATTTGATGCATAAATGCTTTCATTAGATATATTTCAGTATCATCTATTTCTATTCTATCTCCATCTGGATCTTCTATCATTGTAGGTGTTATTGTAAAAACGAAATTGTTATCAAGAACCTCGTCTAATTTGTCAATTGTATTAGAAATTCTAGCTAAAAATACATTTTCTAAGACATCTTGAATAGAACTAATCTCGGGGCAATTATCATTATTTCTAAGAAGTAAATCCTTATGAGAGGTAATAATAGGAATGAAATTTAGGATACGTTTCACATCAAATGAAAAAAATGCATTTCCAGAATTAGGAAATCCCATTTCAAATTCATTACTATTAATGATTGATCGATCTAAATCATCATCCTCAAATTCATCAATGTAATGTTTAAAACAATTTTCCCAGTCATTAATTGTTGTTTTGAGTAATTCATCCTGACTGATCTGGAAAAGCTCCATATACGCCTTCCCAAAAGTTGCCCCTTTATGATTGGGATCAATTGCTAATGCTTGATCATACTTTGATTCTATATCACCCATATCGAGACATTCTTTTAGCACATTACTCGCGCTGCCATCTTCATCTTCATCAAATTCTGGGCATTCTTCTTCATTTGAACCATTCATCATGAAACTAAAGAAGGCTTCATTTCCTTCGTTCACATATGCATCCGCACATTCAGCCGCTGTAGCATCGCCACCACAGACACCTGCACAATCTACTACAGCAGTTCCATCACATATGCTCGCACAATCAAAAACTCCTGATGTACATGCATCACACTCAGCCGTTGTAGCATCGCCACCACAGACACCTGCACAATCTACTACAGCAGTTCCATCACATGTGCCTGCACAATCAAAAACTCCTGATGTACATGCATCACACTCAGTTGTTGTAGCATCACCACCCCAGACGCCTGCACAGTCCTGTACACAGTCATTTGTAGAATCGCTATCACAAATACCACAGTTATCTTCTACAGCTGTGCCACCAGCAACACCTGCACAATCTTCTACTTCAGTAGGATTTTCACAACTAACAATAATAAGTGAAAATAATATTAGTAAATATGTCAATGCTTTCAATTGCATCTCCTTTATAATTTTTCTTGATTGGCCAAATACTATATTGATAATCTAATATAAGGGTACGAAATGTACTATAATTTGAATTCATTTTAGTATAATAAATTTTGCAAATTTATATGCGGATGGACAAGCCAATAAATCAATTTGATAATATAGTTATTATAGGCCCTACAGCCACTGGTAAAACTCAACTTGCAGTTCAGTTGGCACATAAACTGAGTGGCGAAATTATTTCTGCCGACTCAAGGCAGGTTTACCGAGGAATGGATATTGGTACGGGAAAAGATTTAATCGATTATAATTACAAGGGCATACCCATCCCCTACCACCTTATTGATATTATTGACCCAATGGAAGAATATAATGTGGCTCAGTTTCAAAAAGATTTTCAAAGAGTGCATTCGGATATAACAAATCGGAATAAACTGCCAATTCTTTGCGGTGGAACAGGGTTTTATATTAAAGCAGTCCTATTAGATTACAAAATTCCAATTGCAGAACCAGATAAACAGTTACGGGAAAAACTGGAATCATGGAAGTTGGAAGATTTGATAAGAGAACTTGAAGCCATTTCACCGGGAGCGTCTGCAAAAACACCTGTTGATACGAAGCGGAGAGTGATAAGGGCGATTGAGATCCATAAAAACAGGAGAAAGGAAACAGGAGAAAGGGGTAAGGATAAAGGCACTTCGACAAGCTCAGCAACCGGAGTAAATGAACACCGATCCCCAATCCCCAATCCCCCATCCCCATTAGTAATAGGTATAGATTTCCACCGTGAAGTAATTCGAGAACGCATTACGAATCGACTCCATCATCGTATAAATAACGGAATGATCGAAGAAGTTAAATCCCTACTAAAAAATGGAGTGACCCATGAACGAATGGACATACTGGGATTAGAATACCGCTTCATCAGCCGTTACCTAAGTGGAAAGTATGAAAAAGAAGAAATGAGAGATTTTGCTCTTTGGAAAGGTTATAAGAATGAAGAAAGAAAT
>JASMKZ010000071.1 GCA_030748955.1 Fidelibacterota bacterium
AATAGGGGGTAAATCCAAATGGTTTAGTGGAGGCTGCTTTAATCACTTCAAAAATATCAATCTCCATTTTGTCCGCTGCAATTTTGAGTTCATTGACTAATCCGATATTCACTGCTCTATGGATATTTTCTAACAATTTAGTCATTTCTGCAACTTTAGGAGAGCTTACAGGCACGGTTTTATCCACGATCTCCTTGTACAAGGCATTTGTCACCGCAAGACAGTTTGCTGTGACACCACTCACCACTTTGGGAATAGTCTGAGTAGAAAAATCAGAGCTTCCAGGGTTTTCCCGCTCTGGTGAGTACCCGATAAAGAAGTCATCTCCGATTTCCAATCCTGCCTGGATTGCAACGGGGAGCAATTCTTCCTCTGTCGTTCCTGGATAGGTAGTACTTTCTAATACCATCAATTGCCCTTGTCTCAAATAGGGAGTCACGGACTTTAAAGTACTAAAAATATATTGCAAGTCAGGCACATTATCATCCGCTAAAGGGGTAGGAACACAAATAAGAAAACAATCAACTTCTTCTATTCTCTTCCAATCAAAAGTGGCTTCAAATCCTTTAGTTAAAGAGTCCTGAATTGAGATATTCGAAATATGTTTTATATATGATTCACCAGCATTTAGGGATTTACATTTTTTTTCATCAATATCGAATCCAATTACCTTAAACCTTTCTTCTGAAAAACGGATTACCAAAGGCAGCCCCACATATCCCAGCCCTATTATTCCAATGGTTGCGGAACCATCCTGGATTTTTTGAATAAGATTCTGGTTATACAACGGAAAGAATAGATTCTTGTACTGCTGAACAGACGGTTATAATTTCTTGTTCAGTTAAATAGGGATGCATGGGCAGGCTGAGAATACGAGTTGATATATCCTCAGAAACAGGGAAGTCACCTTGTTTGTAACCTAAGTAAGCAAATGCTTCTTGTAAATGTAAGGGTGTTTTATAATATACAGCAGTTGGGACATTTTTTAACTGTAATGCTTTTTGAATTTCTGTGCGGACAATAGAGTTTTCTGCTAATACAGAATATTGTGCCCAGGCTGACAAGTATCCATCGGGAATTAACTGAGGGGTTACACAATTTTCTAAATATTGGTTATACAGCCGGACTATCTTCTGTCTTTGATTAAATTCATTCGAAAATATTTTTAGTTTTTCCAGAAGAATTCCTGCCTGGAGTGTATCAAGTCTTCCATTTAACCCAAGCCTGGTATTTTCATATTTATCTTTCCCCTGCCCATGAACACGAATGGACAGAAGTTTATCCTTAATACCTTCGTCATCAGTAAAAATAGCCCCGCCATCCCCGTAACAACCCAAAGGTTTGGCGGGAAAAAAGGAAGTAGCTCTCAAATGTCCAAATGACCCTGCCTTTCTTCCTCTGTATTCAGCACCAAAACTCTGGGCAGCGTCTTCAATAATGATTAAGTCATGCTTTGTACCGATGGTCTCGATTTGTTCATAGTCTGCTGGTAATCCAAAAATATCAACCCCCAGTATTGCTCTTGGTTCACCCTTGATTCCATCAGAGGATATTGCTTGCTCTAATTTTTCAGGGTCAATGTTAAAGGTAAAGGAATTTACATCAACAAATACAGGTGTAGCACCAGTTAATGAAATCACTTCTGCAGTGGCAATAAAGGTGAATGGAGATGTATAAACCAAATCACCCGGCCCGATATCATACGCCATTAATGCCATGTAAAGTGCATCTGTTCCGGAGGAGCAAGAAACACAGTAATTACTGTTTGTGAAGAGTGCTAACTGTGCTTCTAATTCTGTTACTTCAGGCCCCATAATGTATTGACCGTGATCAAAAATCTGGTCTATGGCCTTTTGAATATTTTCTCGAATAAGGGATTGTTGATATTTTAAATCAATAAATTCCATGAAGTATGTAGAATCTAATTTTTATTGGGAATTGTTATTGGCCTAATAACAGGTAAATGGTAGCAAATGAACTTATAATTGAAGCCAAACTACTAGCATACTCTGTTAAATTAAATGGCTCAGATTCAATTTTCTCCTGAACATAAATAGTTGCACCTTCTTGAATTTTCACGCGGGTAAATCTCTTTTTTATTTCCACATTTCCATTTGCAAAAACTACCATTATCTGTTTGTTGTCCGCATGATGGGTAAACCCTCCTGCCTCATTGATGTATTCATATAGGGATTTTTTTTGAACAAATTGCACAAGTCCTGATCTATAGACTTCTCCCATCACTTTTACCACACCGGGATGCAATGGTACAACCAGACTATCACCATCCATGACCAATATATTATTATTCTGACTAACCACAAGTTCTTCATTTCTGTAGAGTTTTATCCCATCCTGAAAGGCATTGGGAGTAAATCCGTTTGCACGGTGTAAAATATCATGTAATGTCTCCCCTTTTTTCTGTATAGTATAAACACCGGGGACATTCACTTCTCCTTTCAACCACACTTTTTTGGGAGGTAAGAAATTTGGGTTTTGTTTAATGAGCACAATATCCCAGTTCTGTAAATTTTTATTTTCTTCCTTATCTCCCTGAATAAGCTGATTTAAATCAAAGGGAATAATTTCAGGGAATTCATTATGAATATTGCTGCGGATTATTTCCCCTCTTTCTAAATAAATAGTTTTCAGGTAAGTTGTATCATTTAGCCCTCCTGAAAGATCAATTAATTCTTTCAAGGTCATCCCCTCAGAAGTATTGTAAGAATATTTTCCGGGAGATTTAATCTGACCATAAATATAAACCTCATGAAGACTCGGTGCCATTTCATGAATAAACACCTTATCACCATCTTGTAGGGAATAGAGAGGATTCTTATTATAATTTATATAGATAGTTTTATCTATTGAGGATTCGAGATTATCACTACCTTCCCTGACTCTGTATAGTTTAATCTTCTCTTCCATGGCATCAGCCTGAAGCCCTGCTGCAAATTTTACCAGATCTTCCAAAGTCTCATCCGGTAGTACTTCATAAATGCCGCCTCGTCGTACTTTTCCCTCAATCTGAACCGTAGAATAACGAACAGGTATAAAAAGTACATCTCCATCTAATAAACGGACATCATTTTGCGTCTTCCCATCTATCATAAAAGAATAAAAATCAAACCTTGTGACTATTTCTCCATTTCTTATTAATTGCACATCTCTTAATGACCCGGTAACAGGAATACCACCTGCCTGCATTGATCCTGTAAAGATTGTAGAAAAGGAATGGACTGTATGAATTCCGGGAAATTTTACTTCTCCTAATAGGGTAATGTTAATAGATTTTAATTTCCCTAGGGATATATCTAATGTTGCAGCAGGTACATCCCCCTTTAAACTTGAATATACTTCTTCAAACCTGGTTAATAATTTTTCTTTTGCTAATTCCAAGGGAATTCCTGTGATATGAACTTGTCCAATTTTATCAATGTATATTTTTCCGTAGCGATCAATTGTGTGAACCATCCGGAGCTGTGTTTCTCCCCAAATCTCAATGATAAGTTCATCACCTGGACCTAATAGTAAATCTGCCGGAGGAGGTTGGTTATTCCAGATATTTCCACTTAACCCTTTGTTAAATATGGTATATCCAAAATAGGGTAATTCATCTAATGGCACCTGATTATCTGTTGCCTTTTCTTTAACAGTTTCTTGCTGGCCAGGAACAGTTTCTTCAAAACTTTCAATTATATTAGCTGACACATCCGATGGAGATTTTATGTTATATTTTTCTTTATCAATTTGCTCCTGAATTGCTTTAATCCTCAAATTCAATAACTGATCTTGATTTGCAAAAAATGAAGAAATTAATAAAAAGAATGGAAAAGTTTTTTGGAAGATTTTCATGATTTTAGCGTGAATTTCACATGATTGTGGCGGCGCAGGGACTCGAACCCCGGACACTCGGATTATGATTCCGATGCTCTAACCAACTGAGCTACGCCGCCTGTTTGAAATAGAAATATTTGAAGTTTAAACAAGAGTAAAAATTTATTCTATATTGCAGGTAGACATCAAACGCTATTTGACATGAATTAGATTATCCATGAATTTTATATTTCCTGCAATGAATTCTGGGTTTAATAAATTCTGCTTATTATACGTAAGTGGGGTATTTGTTCCATATTTATTTATTTCACCCCCTGCTGCTTTTAAAATTGCATGTGCTGCTCCCGTATCCCATTCCATCGTTGGTCCTAATCTGGGGTACACATGCACCTTCCCCTCTGCAACGGAACATATTTTTAGTGAGCTCCCCATAGGGATAACTTCGGTATTATCAAATTGGTTTAAAAAAGTTTTCATCTTATCCCCGGGGTGAGATCTGCTACCGGCTACTAGGATTGGAGCAAGAAATGTAGTTTTTACTGAGATGGACATCTTTTCCATTGAATTTTCCATTTTAAATGCTCCATAATCATTTCCTCCCCAATATATACAACCAACTACAGGGGCATACACCACTCCAAAAACAGGGACACCCTTCTCTATCAATCCGATATTAACGGTAAACTCCCCATTTTTCTTAATAAACTCCTTGGTACCATCCAATGGATCAACTAACCAGAAATGCTGCCATCTTTTTCGATC
>JASMKZ010000072.1 GCA_030748955.1 Fidelibacterota bacterium
AAAGCGATTTAGTGAGGATCGGCCCGAACGTCACGGGTCGAATCTACACTATGGTCAATGGTCAATGGGTATTAAGCAAAAATAAAGTTGAGCTTCCTGAAGGTTGGTATGCTGGTGGTATACCCAAGGAAGATTAACTCATGGGAAAACCCTTTAACTTTTTTGGCTATCAATCGCCTGCTTTTATTTTAAATGGGGCATTTTTATTTGATGATATTACAGATTATAACTTTTATTTTTCTGGATATTTTTCTGGCATACCATTAGATAACACGACTTTAAGTATTGTAAATTCTGGGCAATATACAAGAGATATAGATCCAGAAATTTATACTTTAAATTTCACCCCCAGTGCTGATTTTGAAAATCCGTCTATAGATCTTACTAATTTTGACTTCAATATTACGGGAGAATTGGCTGATGCTGTTCATATTGATCGTACTGATTTAGGTATAAATTTTTACGCAGAATATGTAGAAGAACCTGTATATAAATTTTCTTTATTAAATAATATTAATAAAATCGAGACAAAAGGAATATCTAAGGATGAAACATCTTTATCAAATAATGTAAATAAAGTTAAACTTTTTGGGGGTGATATGACTGAAACTGCGTCCCTTTCGAATTCAGTACCCGAAGCTACAATGCAGGGCGAAGTAGACCTTGCGGATAACTATGATCTCAATTTTATTTGGAATGGCTCATATCAAAAGAACCCCGATTAATTATATTTTTTGTTAATATTATAAAGATTTTCTAATATAATGTAGTGTAAGTATTATAAGTTTCTATGGAAAAAGGAAGCAAAAAGGAAAACGGGGCAATTAAGGCTGAATTAAATTACGGCCTTAAGGGGCAATTTAAGGTAGACATTTATGATAAAAATGAAACATTTGTCTCATCTACAGATTGGTTTTCAAACTATATACCCCTCTCTGGCTTGGAGCATCCAGTCAAATATCCATTTGCTGCCTGCTTTGAAACACTTTCTTTAGGGGTAAATAATACGGCCAACACTACCGCAACAACCGGCTTACATACCCCCATTACTCAACAAAATTCTCAAGACGATTTGAGAATAAAAGAGTATATGCATGAAAAATATTATGAATCTGGTGACGCTGAAAGGGCTGGTTCATGCGGTACTCATTTTGATTGTGCAGGTCCCGTGATGTTTAGGGGCTGGAGGGTACCCACAGGAACAGGTTTTGCACTTGCGACAAAAACAATAAATGAATTTGCTGTCTTCCCGGGTACCAGCGGCATGAAAAATGAAGAAGCAAATCATGGCGAAGTCCCTTGGAATCATGGAGCTTGCCCCTGCTTTAGCCGAGTTGTAAAACAAGTAGCGATTCAAAAGGATCAATATGCAATTATTAATTACCGTCTGCAAATTAAAATGGAACATACTGGTGCGTCCTTATTTGCGCCAGAAACTTTTAGCGTTACAGGTATACACCCAGATTCTCCAGCAACATTAACTGGTCTTTGGGGACACTTAAGTGGCAAGTTTAAACAGGTCGCCCCTGCTATTTCATATGTTACGGAGAGGGGTAAAACTAAAAAACCTAAATGGGGAGATTATTTAGAACCAGCTTGCACAGGATATAGTAAATCTTATTGGTATTTATCTCCTGACGTTTATCAATTCATAGCAGATAAAACAGGTGGCCCAATGAAAACGGGTGAGCCATATGATGACGCATTGGCTGGCTATTATTGTAATCATGTTATGCAAAAGGATGGGACATTCCCATCAACCGTTGCGGCCAATAAATTTCCGGCCTCAAATATAAGGAGAGGTAAATCTAATGCTAGTGCAGGTAGTCAGGGAGGCGGGGTATCTCTTATTCCTAGCACTGGAGATTATTTTAAATCAGCATCTATAAATTGGTCTACTGGATTGTTCAATGTCGATGATGGACATATAACAAAAGAACCCTACGATATTGCTCAAAGAGGCGCTGCAGACAGAAAAAGAGTACAAAGATTAAAGGCATTTTGGGCTGCAAACCAAGGCAGGGGGCCAGAATATAGATTTAAATCCATGGTCTTCGGAGGGCTAGAACCTGACGCAGATCCGTCAGCAGATGCAGAAATATTCCCCAGTATAGATTTTCTATTTTCCGATGATTCAGGGAGATATCCATCATTTAGAAAAGATATAGGAGTTACGGGCGCAGTTTTATCTCACTCTGGAGAGGGCTACCTTGGTCCCGTAGTTTGGGAATTTGAAACAAAGCAAAATGGCAAAAGGAGAGCCTCCGTATCTAACGACCAAAATTTAACTAAAGGTAATGCCCCTGTTCCTAATTCGGGTATTGCGGGTAATCTCTCGGGTCTTGGATCTACTTTAGAGAATGATGGGTATGGTAATTTTACTAGAGAGTGGAGCGGGTGGTATGATGAACTCAGAGTAAATATAACAGGGGAAAATTATACGGGAGTGCCCGATGTCATACCTCCCACGAATTGGTCCATCGAAGAAAAGGCGGGTCAAAATCCTAATACGAATTATTATGACTTAAGTGGATTAAGACAGTGCATCAGCGGGTATATTCCCTTTAGCGGCGCATCAGGTTACGGTGTTTACACCGGATCACTTTATCCTAATCGAGCAGATTATATTGCCCCCACGGTAGTCATTGAAAGTGGAACTGGGATAATAAGGAATGATCCGGACTCCATAGTGACGGGAACTGGGACGGCTTTATTGGGCTTGTATGATCATCCTGAATACGGTGAAGTTTGGGGTGTAACCGGTATTGATTTCGGTACCGGCGGCAGAGGGCAGTATAAAGGTGCAAGATATGCATTTTCAATGGATCATGATGATATGCATCTTCTTCATGCGAATCCAAGTGGTATACCAACGATTTCTTTAACTGGTGGTAGCGTAAGCGGAAGCGTGGGTGCCTCTGGAAATTTGGTTCTAACTCAGAATGCTAGAGCATCAGGCTACGCTATAACTGGTGAAAATAGAATGCTCAAAGATCAATATGTGGGTACAGCTGAAAACTGGGCTACAGAATATATGAATATTGGAGAATACCCATATAAAGACAATCTAAATGTTCTTAATTTATTTTTGGAGCTCCAATGGTCTGGCCATGACAGTGGCGCAGCTTAATATTTAATACTTTTTTAATAATTTAAGTGTAAATATCTATACCAAGGTATTTCCATGAAATTTATATCAGCCCTTTTAATCTCCCTAGGTAATTATATCCAATCTCATAGAGCAGGTTTTTATATTTGGCTTATTACAATATTTGCTTTTTTTAGTATACTTTTTGCTCAAAAAATGGAGAGCGTCTCTTCTCTCATTAAATTAAATAAAGAAAATGAACTTATAAAACACGAACAAAAATTATTTTTAGAAGATTTCGTAAGGCAAGGTCATATCATCAACCAACAAGCTGATCAAATGGAATTGATGAAAAATCAGTTAAATGAGGCGGGTATGATAATTCGACTTCAAACAGAAGCGATAAAGGAATTAATAGAGAATCATGGAAGATTTAAACCAGATAGTAAATTTCAAAATCCTGAAGGGGTGCGTCCGGGGGTGGAGGCCTAAAACCCTAATAAGGGGGATTTTTCCCCCTTATTTTTTTTCTTTCTTTATTTTAAATGTAATTATAGTTAATGGATGATTTAGCCGTAATAACTAGTTACTTTAATTTCACCGGTAATAAACGATTTCTTTGGAACTTTAAAAAGTTTGAAGAATCCTTGTCTCAACAAGGTGTGCCTTTATTTGCAATAGAAATATCTAGGGGCGGATTTGAATTACCAGAGAATCCGAATTATTTCAAATTTAAAACCAACTCTCTGCTTTGGCATAAAGAGTCCTCTTTAAACGCTTTGGTAAAAAAGTTGCCGCCAGAAATAAAAAAAATTGCTTGGATAGACTCTGACATAATTATAAGAGACGAAGACTGGGCGAAAAAAACATGTTCCCTTTTAGAGGAAAATAAAATGGTGCAAATTATTGGTCATTGTGATTTTTTATATCAAGATGGTCAAATAGCATTCTCCCAAGAAACCCTAGGGAGGGCTTTTATAGAAAAAAGAGAAAATTATAATAGAATTGACATTCATCACTTAGGTTTGGGATGGGCCGTTAACAGAGATTTTTTTGATGAAGTAGGTTTGTTTGACATGGATATGGTCGGAGGTGGTGATTCTGTAACTTATTTTTCTGGCATGGGAAATGTCGAGGATCTTCATCCTTGGAAAAAAAGAATCATAGAAAAAAACTGTCCAGAATTATGGAGCGAAATTTCTTCTTATAATAAAAAGTGTTTTGAATATACTAAAGGAAAGATTTCTTGTTCCGACGCTAATGCTATACATCTTTTTCATTCTTTCTATGAAAATAGAAATTATATAGAAAGATATGAGGCTCTACTTGGATTTGAATTAAAAGATATAAAGAGGCAGGAAAATGGTTTATTTGAGTGGAATAATAAAAAGAATATAGAAGCAAAAGTGGAAGAATATTTT
>JASMKZ010000073.1 GCA_030748955.1 Fidelibacterota bacterium
TTTATGTTTCTCGTTTCAATCGGTAAATCTGAACAGGCTTTTCAAATCCCTTTAGATGATGAGCACCGAAGTCATCAATTTCATAATCCTCTTTCACAAAGAAATAAGTATCTTCGTCCATGAGGATATCTCCTGCATCTCCGGGGCCATCCAATCGAGAGGCTTTGTTCACTACGGAACCAATCACCGTATAATCCACTTTTTCAGGGGGACCTATATTCCCCACTTTTGCATATCCAGTAGCTATCCCTACATAAACAGAAAATGGGAACCTATTTTGCCCCTTATACTTTTCATCTAACATAGCAGCAGTATTCTGCATCTCACGGGCAGCTTTCACCGCAGATTGTGCACTGACTACCCCTTCAGGTGGATTTTCAAAAAATGCCATAATTCCATCGCCCATATATTTATCTACGATGCCTTTATTGGCAAAAACTATGGAGGTCATTTCTGAAAAATATTCCTCTAATACTGCTTGTACTTCTGCTGGGTCTGCCTTATCTGTAAAAGAAGTAAATCCGGCGATATCAGAAAAAAGAACAGATATCCGCTTTCTTTCTCCTCCTAATTTCAACATATCAGGATCATTTTTAATTTTATCCATCAAATGGGGAGATAAATAACTTTGAAGACTGCCTTCTAGCACACCCATGGTGACTTGAGATTGATAAACCAGATAAATCAACATAAATCCACACGTGGCTATAATTGGAAGAATAACGGATAGTACCGGTATCAATTTATCCAAGTAAATAAATGCTGTAAAATTAAAAACAATATATCCAATTAATAATGTAACAGAAATTAGAGCAAATCTCAAAGCATCAACTTTTATAGCCAAAACCAATAAAAATGACAGTATACCAATTACCAGAAGCAATGTAGTATAACCTCTTGCGGGTGTGATAAATTCTTCATTTAGTATGTTACTCATAGCAATAATGTATATTAATGGATTAAACATTCTTTGATCTATGGGTGTAATACTATGGTCTTTTGCTGGAACAGATGTGTCTCCAAATAATACAGACTTACCCTTTAAATCAACAGGATTCCCAGCTGTAATAAGATCCCAAGCCGACACAGATATAAACTTTCCAGATAAGCGAAGTTCGTCAATTTTTTCATAACTGAGATAATTGATCAGAACGTTTCCATTACCATCAAGTGGAATTTCAATATTTTTTACAGCATTACCAATTGGGAAATCATGCATAATTAGTTTATGTTTACTAACTACCTCAATATTTTCAATTTTATAACTCAAATGCTCACAGAGTAGCCGTAAATAAAAATGGGGAGCTAACCTACCGTTTACTTCTGATATTATCGGAAGCCTCCTTAAAATACCATCTTCATCCTCTTCAATATTAACTATCCCTAATCCAGCCGAAGCATCCATAAATTTTCGTTTTGTTTGATATCTTATATCTATAGCATGCCGTGTAAGCCCATATTCAATTTGAGGTAATTCTTCATATTTCAATTGTGCCAGTATCTCCGGATGATCAGATACTACAAGTGGTTTTTTATCATCCCCAAATTCAATGAGATAGGGATTGATTGCAACATATGAATTTTCAACAGCAGTTACCAATCTTTTCCAGCCAATAGTATCAACCGAAAGGGTGAAAAATATATCAATTCCCAGACTGGTTGGTTCCCCAGCATTAATTAATTCGATGGTCTGAGCATAATAATCATAAGGCCAGAGATCATATTGAGACTGTTTTTTAGCGTAATCATCCAGATTTACCATCACAATATTTGTGTCCAAGTCCGGGTCCATGTCAAAATAGCTGCGTAAATTGAATTTCAGATCTGTTATTTTTAATTCAAAATGATTACTAAATACAGGGAAAAGCCACAATATCAGGAGGACTGAAGCAGAGGAAAGAATACCACCAACAAAAAGCGGCTGATTAGAATTAGACTTCTTTATGGTTTACTATTCCTATTGATGAATTAAAATTATTTTCTGAAAGGCAATACCACCGGATCCCCCGCAAATATGGGTTAAACTCATATCTTTTAAATCTTCATCATCATCGCCTCGAAAAGTTACACCACCTGCCATTGGTTTATCCAATCGGCTTGGAATTAAAGCAAGATCACCTTTTAAATTTGGATCCAAGGAATCAATATCCGCCTGAATTCTATTGGAAAGCCTACCCTTCGCTTTATCTGGAGCATTTTTATAGCGCACTATCAGGTTAGTCAATTCAGTTAATGATTTTTTGCTGTTTATTAAATAGAAAGTTTCATTTCCCGGAGGATCAGAAAATGCTGCCCAGGAAAGTGCTGTAGCATAAATAGTATCCTGTTCTGTTGCGTCGTTTTGCTTCGATTCTTTTTTTGCTAGATCAGGGTAGAAAATATCAAAATCGCCCTTAGAATCTTTAAATATCAAAAGAAAATTGCTCTCCTTAAGATACCCAATATTAATTCTTACTCTGTCTCCAGTATGGATTACAGATGAGTCTGAAAGTAAAACTGTGGAATCAGGGTTTGATTTAAACTGCCCTAGAAATCCGTATTTGAAACTGATATCCCCGGCATTGTCTTCGGCAAGCAGTGATGGAACACAAATTAACAGAATAATGATTATTTTCATGATGAATACCTCCTGTTATTTGACCAGCATAATTTTCTGGAGCTGATTAAACTGTAATGAATTATCTATACCATATGCCTCCATACGAATAAAATACAATCCGCTGGCATTGTTAGAAGCATCCCAAACACCCTCATAATATCCTGCTGATTTAAGGCCATTTTCAAGATAGCTCACTAATCTACCCTGCATATCATGAACAGATATAACAATATCGGACTCAACTGGAAGTGCATACTGCAATGTGGTTACAGGATTAAATGGATTGGGATAAGCAGGTTTTAATTCGAATTCATCTGGAATTGGTGAATATACTATTGTCTGATAACCACTGCTTAATATTTCATTTTTTGTTGATATTTTGTACTGAATTCCCAGTTTTTGGTCAACTTTGGATTGAGCCTTTATATATCCTAAAATAACTTGAGAAAGTTCAATTTTCCCATTAAGGCTTATTAGATTCCTTTCTTTTATTTGTCCATTTTCATATTCACGATGTAGTGCAATTTCAAATTGATTTTCATAATTTGGTGGTTCAAACAAAAGATTACTTTCTTCTGTATTTACCTCATACCAGATATGATGGATAGGCTCAGTATATTCAGTTAAATTCATGACAATTTGATTATCTACAATTTCTATAAACGGAGGCAACCCAAGTGCGTCCATTTGTTTTTTTACACGTCCTAAATTATCAGATGAATAATTCCACATAAGAACAAATGCCATTAAGTCTTCTATATCCCAATTTTCATCAAAACCGGGTTTGAAATTAGGGGCATCTCCTGACTGACATGGGTTGCCATCTCTGCAAGGTCCTAGTTCGTAGCTATAATTTTCTGTCCCCCAATAAGTGATGAGTGTATCAATGTCATCAGAGTCCATAATTACTCCACCATCATCATATCCGCTATTATTATAATCACCTAAGTAAGATATATAATAAGACCATGAAGAATCACTATAAACTAAATTCATATCATTACCATTTGAACTAACCTCGGAAGCATTAATATCTACATTAATTGTGCCACCAGAAGTTAACTCATTAAAAAATATTTGAATTATTCTATTGTCTCCATCAGGGCTTAACTCAACTGATATCCCGTCACCATGAGAGGAAGACACACCAACAGCATTTATACTTATATCATCTAATGCAGTGGAAAACTCAATTTCTATACTTTGTGTATTAATGGGCAAAATACTGTTGGGAGACTTAGAAATAGACAACAATTGAGGAATGCATGAATTATCACCACCACATACGCCACAAATATCTACAGCATCACATGCACATATATTGCCAAAACCATCATAGCAGTCAGCAGAGTAATAACAATATTTATTTGTACCAAAACACGGATCTTCTCCTTCAATACTCTTACAATGTGCACCGTCTCTATCTTCTTCATAACTCCAAGCTTCAATTCCATCTCCATCACAATTAAATGTGCCATATCTGATGACACGCGGGCCATGGAAGTCACAATAATCATTTTCTCCTGAACAGTAAACCCATTCATCTTCTGATAAACATTCATCCATTTGATAAGCTTCATTCACAGGGCCATTACACTGACCGCATAAATCATAGCAATTCCCATTATCACACACACAGTCAAAATCGCCTGTTCTTTGAATAATAATTTCTCCTTGCGGGCATTCCTCCAAATCAAGCCAATCATCGCAATCAGGAGACCAATACATTGATAGATCGCTTAAATTATCAGCATCTTCCTCTGATTTAATGGAGATCTCTTCAAAATATGAATCTCCCATTGAAGTTCTAATATGCCCAACCAAATAGGGCTCCTCATAAAAAATATGACCTGAAGTAGTCCCATTTAATCCCTCACAATAATTTATAGATCC
>JASMKZ010000074.1 GCA_030748955.1 Fidelibacterota bacterium
AAATTTCGACCGATGGTATCCCTTATAATATTATAACCAATTAGCCCCACACACATTATAGGGTAATTATTTGTAGATTTGGTAAGTTTAAAAATATTAAAAGAGGTATTTATGAAAGATATGATAATGAAACCAAAAATTTGGCTTATAGTAATTGCTGTAATGCACACAATTATGGGAGTAATTGCTACTTATGTAATAATAGGAAACACTGATAATCTTGCTTTAATTATTCAATTTGCATTTATTTCTGTATACCTATTATACGCAGCATTTATGACTGAGGGTCAAGCTCAAGCAAGATTAGCAACTGTTCTATGTGCGCCTTATGTAGCTTGGTTTATTATATCAGCTATTATGAAACTTAATATGTTTGGAGTTCCAGTAGCAGAAATGCCAGGTGCTTTAATGCCACTTACACTATGGGCATTACCAGCAGTAACTGGAATTATGAATTGGAATACAGATTAGAATATTAATCTTATTAAATACATTAAGCCCCACATTCGTGGGGTTTTTTGTTTGTGGGATGATAGGTAGATTTTTCAATGGATTTAGTAAGGAGTAAATTATGAAATCATACATTCAAGGTATTATTACCGGTGGAGTATTTGTTTTCTCATTTTTTGTTTTTATGGGACAAACAAATATTGAATTATCAAAGGAAGATGAAAATTGGTATAGGTCTAAAGGTTGGGTTAGGGCTCTTTTTGACTTGGAAATGAACTTAGGTGACCGAATAGATGCGGTATCAAGACTATTATCATTAGAAGTAAATGATATTGAAAGTGATATAAAATCACTAAACGAAAGGTTGAGAACATTGGAAAGTAAATAATCTCTCTTCATTATATTAAGGGTTTAGTATCCCTGGAATTATAAAAACTCTACTTATGTGAGGTTTAATGTTTATGGTGTCCAGCACATTATAGGGTAATTATTTGTAGATTTGAGGATGAAAAATAAAAAAATAAATATTAGAAAAAAGCTAAGAAAATTCAATGATTATTGGAGTCCTAAGGTAGTTGCTGAAATGAATGATTATCAGTTCAAATTGGCAAAAATATCGGGAGAATTTATCTGGCATCATCATAAATCAACAGATGAAGTATTCTATGTAGTTAAAGGCAATATGATTATTGAGTTTAGAGGTGGTCAAGTAGAATTATCTCAAGGTGAAATGTATGTTGTCCCCAAAGGGGTAGAGCATAAACCTTATGCTGAAAAAGAATGTCATATAATGCTTATTGAACCAAGAGGTGTTTTAAATACAGGCGAGGTAAAAAATGAGCTTACAGCGATTAATGATAATTGGATTTAACATATATAGCCTCCCATATATATTGTAGGGTAATTATTTGTTTTAGATCAGTCTTTTAATACTGGTGAGTAATTATTTTATATGTACTGAGATGAGATATAAATTGTGGAATTATATTACAGACTGCTTTTACATTAGTAGTTGATATGTAAATATGAATTTTCAAAAAGAGAGGTTATTATGAAATTTAGCAAAATAGTTATATTTATAATGTTTACTACGCTTAAAGGACAGGTAATCTTTTCTGATACATTGGGAATAGGTGATAGTGAAAATAGTGTTGAATCAAAAACATTTACTTTCAATTTAAATAAAGTTCCTGATCTTTTAGTTGTCCAAATAGGTGCAGGGAGTTTGAACCTCCATTTTCATTATGAAATTTATATCAATGAAAAACCGGTAAATGCAAACATCCAAATAGAAAATCTGGATAATCTTGGGATTCATTGGTTTAAGTCCGAGGCATGGATGCATTTGGTAGCCAATGAAGGCACTTGGGATAAGAATGATAATTTTCGGAGCCAGGGAAAGCTCATATCCTATGTACCCGATAGTTTTCTCAAAATAGGTGATAATGAACTTACGCTAAAAATTATGGACCCCTATGCCAGATATATTGACGATTATTTTGTGAATCATATTGAATTGATACCTGTATTAAAAAAGGAGAATGAAAGGTTAAGTGATTTTACAAAAAAAGAATAGGTAATGGCGAATAACTACTCATCAAACCCTGCATTCGTGGGGTTTTTTGTTTATAGCCCTTCGAACATTGCATTGTTTATTTTTTTGTAGATTAGGACATGATTAGATATATATCACTTCTATTATTTATTGGGTTCTCTTGGGGGGCAGACTCAACTCCTAAAAGTGATTTCTCTGTCATGACATGGAATATTTGGCATGGAGGCCGTGAGGATGGAGAGAAAATTGGTCCTCAAAAAGTCATTAAAGTGATAAAAAATAGTCGTACAGATATCATTGCAATGCAAGAAACGTACGGCTCGGGAGAACTCATTTCTGAAGCACTTGGCTTTAACTTTTTAGAAAGGGGAACGAACGTTTCCATTATGAGCCGTTTTCCAATTATTGAAGATATTTCTGTCTACCATGAGTTCAAATGTGTAGGAGCAATTATTGAATTACCTAACAAAACACCACTGGCGTTTTATTCTATCTGGCTCCCATACGACGCTGAGATTTGGGAAGTTGGTACACGAGAAGGTAAGTCGAAGGAAGAGTTACTTGCTGCATGTGCATCATCTGCAAGTGACTTAGAAAAAATTTTGACACTCGCAAAAGCAAAACTTGCAGAGTCAAACTATGCAGATGCTCCAATCATTATTGCGGGTGATTTTAATAGTATGTCACATCTTGATTACACCGAAGATGCAATTGATCAATATGGATATGTTATCGAATGGCCAACGAGCAAATATATTGCTGCTGCAGGGTTTACCGATTCTTATAGAGAACAACACCCAATTGTGAATCGAAAACTTGGAAGAACTTGGTCTCCTCGATTTCCAAATCAACAACAAGACCGAATCGATTTCATTTACTATTCAAATAATTCAATGAAGTCAGTTAAATCTATGATATATGATAAACCAGTTGAACCCCACAGTCTGTTAAACAAATCTGTAGCATTTCCTTCAGATCACGCCGCCCTCGTCACCCTTTTTTTACATGAGTGAAGATGACGCTTCTGAGATAGATTTTACTTTTCTGACAACATTAAGCCCCACATTCGGGAGGTTTTTTGTTTATAGACATTTAGATTGGTAATTAGTAATTTAAATTTCCAAGGATTTTTTATTGAAAGTAACACGAATTTTTAAAAAACTGATTATGGTATTTATTTTCACAATAATGTATTGTGGAAAAACACCTATACAAAGCCCAATCATATACGGTTTAGTAATTCATGGAGGAGCAGGCACCATTACAAAAGAAAAAATGACCTCAGAAAAGGAAGCCGAATATCGCGGGAAAATCATGGAAGCACTTACAGCTGGGTATAAAATACTTGAAAGAGGAGATCCCAGTTTAGATGCTGTTGAAGCTGTAGTGAGGATAATGGAAGATTCTCCATTGTTCAATGCGGGGAAAGGTGCAGTATTTACAAACGCAGGTACAAATGAATTGGATGCATCCATCATGGATGGGAGTACCTTACAGGCTGGTGCTGTGGCTGGTGTAAAAACAGTGAAAAACCCGATTTCGGCTGCCAGAGAGGTGATGGAGAAAACTTGGCATGTTATGTTGTCTGGTGATGGTGCAGATCATTTTGCTAAAGAACAGGGTCTGGAAATAGTGGACAACAATTATTTTTTTACAGAAAGACGCTGGAAAGCTCTGAAAAAAACTCAGGAGGTAGAAAAACATGGGACTGTTGGCTGTGTTGCCTTGGATAAAAATGGAAATATAGCAGCAGGTACCTCAACAGGTGGGCTCACTAACAAACGATGGGGAAGAATTGGAGATACTCCGATTATAGGCGCAGGAACCTATGCAAATAATGAAACCTGTGGTGTTTCCGGTACTGGACAGGGGGAATATTTTATTCGTGGGAATATCGCCTATGATGTTTCGGCATTGATGATTTATCGTTCACTAACTATTAAGGATGCGTCAGATCAGGTAATTGATAAATTGTCAGTAAGTGGAGGTAAAGGTGGATTGATTGCCATGGATAGAAATGGAAATATAGCCATGTCGTTTAATACCCAAGGAATGTATCGTGGATATCGTATAAATGGTTCCGAATCAGTAATTAAGATTTATAGTCATTAATACATATTTTCGTTGACTGTTTGCTGGTGAGATTAGTTAGAATAAGATTATGGAATTGGTTAATTAAGAATTGACCCCTATCATTATTGAAGTTTTTTGTTATAGCCTAACCCAAATTGTAAGGTAATTATATGAGCAAAGATATTTACACGATAGTTATTACGGGAGCTACAAAGGGATTGGGCAGAGCACTGGCTGAACAATATATCCAACTTGGTCATATGGTAATTGGCTGTGGTCGCAGTGTTAATTCTATTGAATCAATGTCCAATTCCTATCCGGAAAATACAGACTTTCAGGTTGTGGATATAACTGA
>JASMKZ010000075.1 GCA_030748955.1 Fidelibacterota bacterium
TATTTTAACAACTTTCCCTGAAAGAATTATATGGAATAATCAGCCACCGCCAGGTGAGTATATTCTTGGTACTGGCGATGAAGTGATAATTGAAATCTGGGGAGATACGCAATTAAGGGCAGTTCATATTATTGATCAATATGGTAAAATTAATATTGATAAAATTGGGCAAATAAATCTATCTGGTTTAGCTTTAAAGGATTTACAATCAAAACTGATCAGTAAATTCCAAAATGTTTATTCTTCTTTGAAAGGACCCGATGAAACTGCATATTTAGATATTTCACTCGGCAAATTAAAATCAATAAATGTCACTTTTGTTGGTGAAAGCATATCACCAGGAATTCATGCAATCCATTCTTTTTCTACTATAATTACGGGCCTTATGCAGACCGGCGGTATTAGTCAACTTGGTTCATTGCGTGACATTCAGATAATACGGAATGGAAAAAAGGCTGCATCACTAGATATCTATGACTATTTATCTAATGGAGATGCAGGAAATGACAGACGTCTTCTTGATGGAGATATAGTATTTATTCCAATTAGATATTCTACGATATTTGTTAGAGGAGAGGTAATGCGTCCGGCCATATATGAGCTTTTATCAAATGAAACATTGGATGATATTGTACATTTTGCTGGAGGATTAACAGCGTTCTCTCAAAAAGTTATTAGAGTAGATAGACTTGAAAGTTCTACAGAATCTTCTACTACTCATCTAATAAATTTTAATACCCAACCAAGTTTCGTTCTAGAAAATGGAGATGCGATTGAAGTATATGAAATTCCAGCCAGTGATCATCAAATATATATATTTGGACAAGTGAAAAACCCTGGATCTTTTGCTTTCGATACAGAAAAAGAGACTTTGCTTTTAGATGTTTTGGAACTTGCTGGAGGTATAAACGATGAAACTTATGCGCAAACAATATATACAGATGTTGGAGAAATAATTAGAAATCATCCGGAAACTAATTATCCGGAAATCATAAAATTTAATATTGATAAGCTGATTGCCGGTGACAAAAGCGAGAATAAACCTCTACAGAATTGGGATATTATATTAATTCGGGAAAATCCGAACTATACTTCGCCTGCAAAGGTTTCACTTATGGGCGAAGTAAATGTGCCAGGAATTTATACCCTGCAAAAAAGATGGGAAAACTTAGATGATATGATACAGCGAGCAGGAGGGTTTACTGATCAAGCTTTTCATGACGGGATCCAATTATACAGAAAGAATAGTCAAGTTGCATTAAATGATTTTGAGATAATCTTATTGGATGGAGATAGTTTAATGGTGCCAGAACATCCTGGTATTGTAGAAGTTCTCGGGGAAGTGAACCGCTCAGGATATATACAGTATGATAAAAAGAAAAGCCTTGACAATTATATTGAAAATGCAGGAGGATTTACTGAATATTCGGATAAAAATAATATAACTGTTATTTATGCAAATGGGGATGTGACTGTTAAAAAATATTTTAGAAGTCCTAAAGTAACTGAGGGTGCAACAATCATTGTTAACAAAAAAGAAGAAACAGAACCATTTAGTATGACTATTTTTGCTACTAATCTTGCAAGTATTATTACATCCCTAGCCACATTAATTCTCCTTATAAATGATTGATTTGGCATCTTTTTATTGGATGAATTGATATTGGTAAGTGAAGTGTTGGGAGACCTAAAACATTGCAGTTCATAGATTTAAAGCAGCAATATTCCATAATTAAACCCCAAATTGATTTAGCAATTAATAAAGTGCTGAATCATGGACAATATATTCATGGCCCAGAAGTATTTGAATTAGAAGCTGAACTGGCAGTTTATGCAGGTACAAAATATTGCGTAACCTGTGCCTCAGGAACAGATGCGTTACTCATGTCACTATTGGCGAAAGGAATTGGTAGAGGAGATGCAGTTTTTACCACTCCTTTTACTTTTATTGCCACTGCCGAAGTCATCCAGCTTTTAGGTGCCACTCCTATTTTTGTTGATATACTTGACGATACATTTAATATAGATCCAGAAAAATTAGAAATTGCAATTCAAATTTGCAATTCAAAGGGAAAGCTCATTCCTAGAGCTGTTATTCCCGTAGATATATTTGGACTTCCGGCCGATTATAAAATGATTGAAGAAATTGGGGATAAGTTTGATTTATGTATTATTGAAGATGCAGCACAAAGCTTTGGCGGAAGAATAAAAAATAAAAAAGCATGCTCCTTTGGTGATATTGGTACCACCTCATTTTTCCCAGCCAAACCATTGGGAGGTTATGGTGATGGCGGGGCTATTTTCACAAATGATTCCGAAATAGCTGAAAAATTAATCTCAATTCGTAATCATGGACAGGGAAAGTCAAAATATGATAATATTCGCATCGGATTAAATGGTAGACTAGATACCCTCCAAGCAGCTATTCTTCTTGAAAAGATGAAGATATTTCCAAAGGAATTAGGACAGCGTAATGCTATTGCAAAAAAATATTCTCAAAATTTGAATCAGTATTTCACATGTCAACATGTTCCGGAAGGGTATGAATCTGCCTGGGCTCAGTATTCTGTTTTAGCAGCAAGTACCAAACAGAGGTCTATTTGCATGAAAAAATTAAGAGATGCTGAAATTCCAACAGCTATCTATTACCCGAAACCCTTGCATCTACAGGGTGCTTTTAATGATTTAAATTATTCTGCAGGCGATTTTACTGTAGCTGAATCTATTTCTCAGAGGATATTTAGCTTACCTATGCATCCATATCTATCAGATGATAACATAAGTGAGATTTGTGATATTCTAATTTCCTGAAAATATGAATGTTTTGGTAATAGGTGGAGCGGGATATATTGGTTCCCATGCGGTGCTGGAACTCTGTGAAAACGGACATGATGTTACTGTTTTTGATAATCTGTCGTCTGGGCATTTATTAAATGTTGATTCTCGGGCAGAATTCATTCAGGGAGATATCCTTAAAAATGATGATCTTAATAATGTTTTTAATGGAAAATTCGAGGCAGTGTTTCATTTTGCAGCATTGAAAGCAGCTGGAGAATCTATGTTGGAACCGGGAAAGTATGCCACATCTAATATTACGGGAACAATAAATATTCTCAACAAAATGCTTGAAAATAATATGAAATACTTCATTTTTTCATCGACTGCGGCTGTTTATGGTATGCCAGAATATTTACCGGTGGATGAAAAACATCCTATAAACCCCATCAACTTTTATGGATATACCAAGCTTGCAATTGAAAATCTACTCCATTGGTACAGCAACCTTAAAGGTATTCGATTTGGAGCATTACGATATTTTAATGCTGCTGGTTATGATATACAGGGTCGAATTAAAGGTTTAGAAAAAAATCCTGCCAATCTTTTACCCGTTGTAATGGAATCTGCCATTGGCATCCGTGATACGATGGATATTTATGGAGATGATTATAATACCCCTGATGGTACTGGTATTCGAGATTATATCCATGTCAATGATCTTGCCATAGCTCATGTTCGGGCATTGAATTATATTGTGGAAAATCAAGAAAACCTTACCCTGAATCTGGCTACAGGGAAGGGGTATTCTGTTTTGGAAGTAATCAAAAATATACAAGAAATAATAGGTAAAAAGATTAACTGCAAAATTATTGATCGACGTCCAGGTGACCCTGCTGAATTAATTGCAGTTTCCAATTTAGCAAATGAAAAATTAAATTGGGAATGTAAATATTCGGATATTAATGCCATTCTACAATCAATGTGGAATGTTTATTCCAAAGAGTAGCTCCTCTAAATCTGCCACAAGATAGATTGTTGTTAAAGAATTATTTTGTGCTTTTCTCTCCTTATGTAACAATATGTAAATCCCTACGTTTTACCTGTATAAATGAGTGTAAATTTCAGCAATAATTTATATAGGTATAATTTTCATAATTTAATCTTAAAGGAAATACTAATGAAAAAACTATTGATCAGTATTATCAGTTTTACATTTCTCACAGCATCAACCTGGCAGAATATACAATCTTCTGTTGAGACGCAAACCAATCTGGATGTTCAGTCAGGAAACCTCGAACGCAATGTGGTAGAGTTTAATATTGATGGTTTCCATCTTATCTCAGTACAAACACCTGAAGGTGAAATGTATCTAGCCCGTCTGGAAGACGGTGCCTCACTACTTAGGGCAGGCTCTCCAGATATGCATAAATATGCCCGATCCATTGTGATCCCGGATGATAGACAAATGAGTATTAAAGTACTTTCTTCAGACTTTGTTGATTATGAGAACATTCTCATTGCTCCATCCAAAGGGAATCTGAGCCGTCTCATAGACCCTTCCGATGTGGAATATGAATTTGGCC
>JASMKZ010000076.1 GCA_030748955.1 Fidelibacterota bacterium
TTCCCTCCGCATCCATAACTGTGACCACCCCGGCAGCACGAGGCTTCTGTAAGTAGTACTTCCAATCAGTTGGCGCATCGGATTCGCAATGGGCTAATCCGTCCAAACAAATCACCTGGAAGCCCGATTGTACGAGCATCGCTGCAAGCCCATACCGAAAGTAGTAACTTTTATCGCATGACGCGCCATGCAATAAGATGACTGGATTCCCTGAACCTTGAACTACATAGGCGATGCGGGTTCCATCGCTCATCACTGCAAATTTTGTTGGAGGCATTGGCTCCTTGAGGGTGGAAAGTTGTTCTGTTGGTCCAAGCTTCAATGCAATCCACATTAAGAACTCCCCTAGCCTGCTTGGGCCAGGATCTGGCTTCACGTGCGCGGTGTACGACTCATCAATCTGAAAATGTTCGTACTCTGGGGTTGACGATGCAAACCTCATGGCACTTGTCAATCGTTCCCACATTCGTTTTATTTTTGTCATTTATTTAATTATGCACAACGTCCCGATAAACTCTATTATTGCTATTATTGGGTTCACTCTCCTATATTTATAGTGCTTTAACGGTATATATAATGAATAAAAATAGCCTCTTGCGCCAATATCAACAAAAGTTACGTATTCAAAATTATAGCAATCAAACTATACGTTCCTATATTTCCGCCATTAAAATGTTTATTGCTTACTTTCAAAAAAATAAATGTAAAGCTTTAGATGAAACTATTATCATTCATTATCTTGATTATTGTAAAACCAAAAAAAATTATTCCCTTTCTTCAATGAAATTGGCATACGCATCCATTAAATTTTTATTTACACATGTATTGAAAAGAGAGTTTCCCCCGTCGTTAAAATTCTCATTTAGAAAAGAAGAAAAACTGCCAACCGTTTTATCTGAAAAAGACATTATAAATATATTTAATAATACACGAAATATTAAACATAAAGCCATACTTATGACCATTTATTCTGGTGGTTTGCGCATAAGTGAATTACTTAATCTAAAATTAAACGATATTGATTTTGAAAGGAAGGTCATTACCATTAAGGGGGCAAAGGGTAAGAAAGATCGAATCGTTATGCTATCTGAAAAATTGATTCCACTTCTTAAACAATACTATAATCAATATCAACCAACAGAATTTTTATTTGAAAATCCTCAAGGTGGTAAATATAGTGCTACATCCATCCGTTCATTTTATAAACGCTCATTGAAAAATGCCGGTATCCAGAAAAAAGTAACCATTCACACCTTACGGCATAGTTTTGCCACTCACTTACTTGAACATGGCACAGACATTCGTTATATTCAAGAACTCTTGGGTCATAAAAAATTAGAGACAACTCAAATTTATACCCATATTACTAAGCCAGCATTTAAAAATTTAAAAAGCCCACTGGACCGCATCTAACTCATGGGCACCTACATTACAGCACTTACTATTGCTATACCCATTTTTATACTTCTCATTGGGGTGGAAGCAATTATTGCCTACCGGAAAGGAATCAAGGTTAACAGAGCTGCTGACATGATCTCCAGCCTCAGTTCAGGACTTACCAATACTACCCGTGATGGTATTCAATTCGGTTTTATACTTATTTCCTACACCTGGTTGGTGGATAACCTCACCATTATCAAGGTAGAGCCAATCTGGCTGGCAGTTATCATTGCTTTTGTCACTCAAGATTTTGCCGGATATTGGGTGCACCGTATGAGCCACCGTATAAATTTCATGTGGAACCGCCACATCATTCACCACAGCAGTGAAGAATATAATCTCTCGTGTGCTCTGCGCCAGTCCATTTCTGATAATATACATTTTACTGCCTTTCTCTTTTTACCTGCAGCGCTTTTAGGAATTCCACCAAAGCTTTTCGCCGTTATTGGCCCCATCCATTTATTTCTGCAGTTCTGGTACCATACCCGTCTCATTGATAAAATGGGTATTCTGGAAACATTTTTAGTGACCCCTTCCCATCATCGGGTGCATCATGCCATAAACCCTGAATATTTGGATAAAAACTACAGCCAGATTTTCATCATTTGGGATAAACTTTTTGGCACCTTTGAACCTGAGACAAAATCAAATCCGCCTGTATATGGTATTCTCAGACCTGCCAAAACCTGGAACCCTGTATTCATCAATTTCAAACATATCTGGCAGCTTACCAAAGATGCCTTGCATGCGTCCAGTTTATGGGATAAGCTGCGTATCTGGTTCATGCCCACTGGCTGGAGGCCTGCAGATGTAGCTAAACAATATCCTCTTCTCACATTGGACAGCCCTGCTGCTCTGAAAAAATATACTACCCAAAATTCCCTGCCTTTATTAAGATGGTCTTTCATTCAACTCCTTCTCACTTCTGCCCTCATGTTTCTCATATTTTTCAATATGTCTCATTTGGCACAACCTATCGTATTGCTCCTAGGAGGTTTGCTCATGTTGCATGTAATGGCATATACCCTTCTCTTGGATGGAAATCCAAAAGCGCTCTGGATGGAGGGATGCAAATGTATTTTGGGAGTCGGATTTATACTGTCTCTTAATACAGAAGCGGGGCTGCTCCCCCCATTTGCAGTGGAAATAGTTTTACTTTACTTGCTGCTTTCTTTGGGTATCACCGTTTATTTTCGCAAGACTGAAGTCCCGCCAATTACTATATCTTAAATTCTTGAAGGAGGATGAAAATTGAAGTACAATGTAGAAATAACCATTAATCTTCCCCGCACGAAGGTTATTGAACTTTTTGACAGTACGGATAATCTGAAAAAATGGCAGCCGGGTCTCATCAGCTTTGACCATGTAAGTGGTACTCCCGGTGAAGTTGGAGCTAAATCAAAGCTTCATTATCGAATGGGGAAAAGAGACATTGAAATGATCGAAACTATCACCGTGAAAAACCTTCCTGATGAATTTTCCGGTACCTATGAAGCTAAGGGTGTATGGAATGAAGTGAAAAATTTCTTTTATGAAGTAGATGAGCAAACCACAAAATGGGTGAGTGAAAATGAATTTCGCTGCAGTGGATTTATGAAAATATTCATATTCCTTATGCCGGGCTCTTTTAAAAAGGAAACACAGAAATACCTTGAACAATTCAAGGTATTTGCTGAAGGAAATAGTTGATAAAATATCTTTTAATTATTGCCTATTTAATGGTTGTTCTGCTCAACACCACTGGCTTTAAAGATAAAAATATTCTATTGTTTATCAGCAGCATACCCCTTTGGATAAGTGAATGGCATTGGTTTGCTAAGTATGTTATCCATCCTTCTGAAATTTCTAAATCATTGATAATTGTAATTACTCTGATGTTCTGGTATGGGGTTGGAACTCTGGTTGAAGGATCTTTAAGTAGATTCAATAAAAAATAATTTTATAATTCGTATTTTGATATTTCGAACCACCCCTGAGTCCATTAATATTATAAATAGGATGTACAAAATTTAATTTTGGTAGAAAAACTAGAGAAAATTAGTAGGATTATTGGATGGACTCCTCCCCTCCTTTCCCAAGGATGGGAAATTCTGAGCCAGGTTATTGGCGAAGAATAGGGGTGGTTGTGAAATTCCAAAAAATTGCAAAACTGGGTAGAATAATATTTCGAACCACCCCTGAGTCCATTGTTAAAATAATATTTTTGTGTGTCACTTTGAAATTGGTGGTCTTTATTAACTTTGTGCAAAGTAAAATGGATGGACTCGTCCCCTTCTTTCCCAAGGAGGGGAAATTCTGAGCCAGGTTATTGGCGAAGAATAGGGGTGGTTGTAAAAAACTGAATCCAAAATTACGGGTATATAATTAGGGGTGGTTGTTTATAAAATGACAAAAACTATTTTCAATAAAAAAAGCAAAAAGAAAGCTCGTCAGTATCTGAGGAACAATATGACAGAGCCTGAAATTATCCTTTGGTCATATTTAAAAAACAAACAAATTAACGGGTTTAAATTTCGCAGACAATTTAGTATTGAAGATTATGTCATTGACTTTTACTGTCCTGAATTAAAATTAGGAGTTGAATTAGATGGAAGTGGTCATGCTTATCAGGGCAAAATGATAATAGATGAAAATCGGTCGAAAGAGATTAGTAAATTTGGGATTCATATTATTAGATTTGGTAATTCTGAAGTATATTCTGACGCATCAGCAGTTGCCGCCGCTATTTATGAGAAAGCTATTGAAATCGCGAACCACCCCTGAGTCCAATTCTCATTGAAAGAACTCTGATATTGAGCACTTATATAGAGAATTAATATTTTTTAGTAGTATCCACTGTTGGACTCGTCCCCT
>JASMKZ010000077.1 GCA_030748955.1 Fidelibacterota bacterium
GATGCAGAACTTGATGATTGTGGTGACTGTAATGGTGGCAACGCAGCTGATCTTGGTTGTGGTTGTGATGAGCCTGCTCCTAGTGGCTGTGATAATGAGTGTGGTTCAACTTTAGAGAATGATGAATGCGGAGTATGTGGTGGTGACAGTTCTAGTTGTGAAGACTGTGCTGGTGTACCAAATGGAGATGCAGAACTTGATGATTGTGGAGTATGTGGTGGTGATGGAATGACCGAATGTCCTGATGGCTCAATGGTATGTGATGCGATAGATTGTGATGACGAACCCAGCGACGACCCCTTTACTTATAGCCAATCCACCTTACAGGCATTTTATTATTTTCAAACCGTTACGATTGATGGTGCCAATATAGATTCCGATGACTGGGTAGGGGCTTTCAATGGCGATATCTGTGTGGGTGCACGACAATGGAATACAGCAAATTGTGGCAATTCAGGAATATGTGATGTTCCCGCTATGGGTGATGATGATTCCGAGTATACCGACGGGTATATGATAAATGGCGATATACCCAGTTTTAAGATATTTGATGCTTCTGAAGATAGTTATTATGATGCAGTTATTACAGGATATTTTACTAACACTGAGGGCACTATTATAAGTGGTGCTTGGTCTGATCTTGGGATTAATATGGCTGATAATTTGAACGTAGATCCTGACTGTGCCGGTATTTTAGGCGGGACTGCAGAATTAGATGACTGCGGTGTATGTAATGGTGGTAATGCCAATATGGATTGCGCTGGCGAATGTTTTGGCGATCATTGGGAAAGTGATTGTGGCTGTGTAGATGCGGATAACTCAGGTGATGATTGTGATGACTGTGCAGGCACTCCAAATGGTGATGCAGAGTTAGATGAATGCGGTGAATGTGGTGGTAATGGCCCTATAGAGGGTTTGACCTGTGACGGCACTCCATTAGAATTTCAATTCAATCAGTCTACTCTGCAGGCATATTACTACTTTTATACCGTTACCATTAACGGTGATAGTGTAAATGCAGATGACTGGGTAGGTGCATTCAAAGGTGATGTATGTGTAGGCTCTTTACAATGGGATATATCCATGTGTAATAATAATATATGTTCTCTTCCTGCAATGGGCAGTGATGGTACTGACTGGACAGAAGGATATTTGGATACAGGTGATTTTCCTTCCTTTAAAATCTATGATTCCTCAAATAATGCATACTATGATGCACTGCCTTCAGAAGATATGCCTTTTGAAAACCTTGGACAGTTTTTTATGGATTCTTTAGCAGGTGGTATATTATTTGGTTGTACAGATTCCAATGCCTGCAATTATGATGCTGGTGCAATAATGGATGATGGCAGTTGTCTTGAAAATGACTGCGCGGGTGAATGTGGTGGCTTAGCAGCAGATGATGAATGTGGCGTTTGTGATGATGATCCATCCAATGACTGTGCACAAGACTGTAATGGTGACTGGGGTGGCAGTGCAGAATTAGATGAGTGCGGTGTATGTGAAGGCGATGGTACTGAAGAAGGGTTCACCTGTGATGGTACACCTCTACAATTTGCATACAATCACTCCAGCATACAGGCATTTTACTATATTCTTGAAACGAATGACTCTCTGGGCAATCCATTGACAGCTGAAGACTGGGTAGCAACATTTAACCTGTACGATGAAACTAAAGATGGAATTTGTGAAGAAATTTCACTTGAATGTCCCGATGTGGATGCAGATGGTATATTATCAACAGAAGTTGAAGTCTGTACAGGCTCCCGGAAATGGGATACTTCCCTTTGTAATAGTGGTATTTGTGATGTTCCAGCTATGGGTGATGATGGGTATGATTATTCAGATGGTTACCTGATTACAGGCGATGTACCCAGCTTTAAAATATATGATTATTCTGAGGGGGAATATTTTGAAGCATTTCCATCAGATCCAACACAATATTATCCATTCGAATATAATGGTATATTTAATATTGATGAATTAATGATACAATTCGATTACACTATACCCTTACATCAATATAATAACCTGATCAGTTTTTATGTACTACCGGAGGACAATGCTGTTAGCAATGTAATGCTAGACATCCAGGAGAATATTTCTACAGTAATTGGTGAAGCTTTATCTGCGCAGTACAATGGGTCTGATTGGTGGGGTTCGCTTATGAATTTTGATATCTCATCTGGGTATTGGCTTCGAATGGCTGATGCTGATACATTAGATGGAAGCGGCCATCCATTAGACGCGGATAGAGTATATGACCTCCATAATGGTGCAAATTTAGTATCCTTCCCATCAACCGGTTCTGTGGCCATAGGTGCAGGGCTGCCTGATGAAATTGAAGAACATGTTATTGCTATTATAGGAGAAGGAATATCTGCTTTCAATACATCAGATTATGGCTGGCAAGGCGCTCTAATGAATTTTGAAGCACTACATGGCTATTGGATGATTACAGATGCTGATATAAGTTTCAGTTATAATCTGGATGAGGAGAGCTTATCCAGAAAATTAAACCCTTATCAAACAGCAGAAAAACCACTGGGCTTTGACTACATCCAGTCTACCCAGCAAGCCTTCTATTTTGTTGATAATATTGAACTTATAGAAGATGAAATTGAAGAAGGTGACTGGCTTATCAGCTATTGTGGGAATACTGTAACAGGTACCAGACAATGGCTGGGTAGAACAGTGGATATTCCGGTTATGGGTGCCGAAGGCACTCTAATGACTGCTGGGTACTGTGAGGCAGATGATACCCCTCACTTTAAATTATTTAAATCTGAAAATTATAGGTTAATTTCTCTGCATGCTGAGACTCCAAAATGGCAATCCAATGGTATATTCAATTTAGGAAGTTTGCAGGAAGCTGCTCCAATTCCAAATAAATTTAAAATGTATGATGCGTATCCAAATCCTTTTAATCCACTGACACAAATCAGATATGAGATTCCCACTGAAGGATTTCTTGAAATAAGTATATTTAATTTACGTGGACAGAAAGTTGAAACTCTTGTAAATGAATTTACTCAACCAGGTGAATATTCAACCAGTTGGGATGCCAACCTAGTTTCCAGCGGTGTTTACTTTGTTCACTTTACAGCATCATCTGAAGGTAAAGCATCCATTTCTCAAATTCAAAAACTGATACTGATAAAATAGCAATTGAGATTTTCTTTAATTAATTTGTTTTATGAACATTTATTCCAATATTCTCAAATGAAGTTTAATGGCTAATTTATTATTGAATTCTGTAGGGCTGTTTGTTATAAAGAACTTTCCACACTAGCATTTTTGATATTAATTTTACGGTATGCGTAAACTTTTAATATTTGCCTCTTTATTAATTTTTTATAATTGTGGCAGAGAAACAAAAGAGAAAATACACTTACCAAAAATAGAATTTAAGCGCACCAAAAATCCCAATTATAAAAATTACTTTCCGCAAGCTGAAATCCCAAAACAAAAGGAAAATAATGATACTAGGTTTGAAACAACCGAAATTTCTGAGCCTTTGCCAGCTTTTACTCCGAAATCAAAAAAAGTGGCTGCTCCTGAAAAAGAAAAATCTGCTGGTGTTTTTGATTTTCTTTTTGGCAATACTGATTCAGAAAATGAAGATTATTCAAATGAAGCAATATGCGAAGAACTTCTAGATGTCAATAAGATTATTTTAGTGGAACAAAGCCGTAAACTTAAATCGCTTGCTGAGGAGAAAAGCCAATTTATTGATCAAATAAATAGTCTGAAGAAAAAAAATCAGAGGCAAGATAATCGATACCAAGAAAAACAACAATCTCTCACAGCAGAAATTGACCGGTTAAATAGACTCATTAAAATTTTATCTTCAGAGATAAAATAGAATCGAAAGTTAATTCTTTTAAAGCTAAATACTTTTTAACAAATTAAAAGACCATTGTTTGATTATATATAATCATTCAGGTAATTTAACTTCCTTGATATAGGACTATTTTTTAACCGTAGATAAAAATTTAACTAAACAAGTGAGCAATATCTAGCTAGCTTTTCATAACTTTTTAATATTTAATAATTCCAAAATGAAATAATCTGGAGGATTTAATTTATGTCTAACCATAAATTTCAAACTGAAGTTAGTCAATTACTACAACTTATAATACATTCTCTCTATTCCCATAATGAGATTTTTCTTCGGGAACTTATATCCAATTCTTCTGATGCTCTGGATAAATTGAAATATCTCACACTAACGGATGATCATTATAAATCTCTGGAGTTTACCCCATGTATCAATATCAAAT
>JASMKZ010000078.1 GCA_030748955.1 Fidelibacterota bacterium
TATACCCTTAACACTATTATCATAATCAATACTTTGATCTTGAATTAAATTTAATGTTAAACCTCTACCTTGCAGACTGTATACATCTCCAACTTTGAGATATAGTTTATCCCAGTAATAATCTAAATAAAATTTACCTAAACCTTGCAAGGGCTCACCCAATACAGGTGGATCACTATATTCTAATTGAGTAAATAAATATACTCCATTTGAAAAAGTAGTATTAATTTCAAGTATATTTTCAAAATAGGAATAATCTGTAGTTTCTTGAGTTAATTGCGTCACTTGTTTCCCATCTCCATATTTCATTTCATAGGAATAATTCATTTCTACCTGGGAAGATAAAAACCCAGAAAATAGAGCCATCAAAATGGCCAGTCGTGTCTTCATTTATTCAGTGGTGGGGTCAGATTTTATATCTGGAGTTTTCTCAGGTATAGATATTTCTAACCCTGTTTGGAGCGTATCAGTTTTGATCTCTGGAACTGCCAGTAAATGGAGTATTTCCTTTTCCAGTTCTTTTTCATCTCCAGGGTTATAACCCACATGACGACTTTTGATCTCTCCTGTGGAATCAGCAATGATTACAAAGGGCATCACCTTGCCGCCCATTTTCCTGAATAGCTCTGCCCGGGGGTCTGACAGAACTGGAAATGCATATTTCTGGCTATTCACATATGACTTAACCTTAGACATACTCCGGGTATTGTCAATATTGATACTCACCACATCAAATCCCTGTTTTTCGTATTTCAGATGCAATTTGTCCAGTTCTTTCATTTCTTTCTTACAAGGTTCGCAAGCCAGATTCCAAAAATTTAGGAGAATAGGACCATCACTATAATATTGACTAAGACTCTGTTTCTTGTTTTTCAGATCTTTAAATTTCATATTAGGTAAATGATTTTTGCCTGCCCAACCAATAGCCATGAGCACTAGCAGACTTATAATAGAAAACCTTTTCATACTTGTATCCTTAATATTAATGGATTTGCTTCAACGGTAAAGAAAATTACGCTTAAGAACAACCCGCTTTCTAGACCTCGATATTAATAGAATATAACTAAAATGATTATTTATTTGGTTCCGCCTTGCCCAGCAAGCAGGGCATCCAGTTCAACTTCCGGCATAAATTTAACCGTAACCTTTGTATAATTACCTATGGATTCATGAGGAATTGAAAAATTGTACCCCACTTCCTGTGAAGAAACATCCAAATCCAATTGGATATTATCCGACCCAGGAGTAAGTGCAAACAATGGCTTGAATTGGTTCTCTGTAAGCATTGAAATTTTCTGCAATTCTAAATTCTGATATTTTTCATTCCAAGAGTCCAAAATAATAAACTGAATACCACCTATTTTATTATTAAAGAAAATAACTGGCATTAGCTGAAATTTCATTAAGGCAAATTTTTCTAACAGCAATTCATCAAAAATAAAATTACTATTAGGAAATTGTAGAATCACATTTCCACCTGCATCCATAAGTTTTTCATGAGGCAAACTAGTAAATAATTCTTGGGTGAGCACACTACGAACCGAATAGGTTATTGGAATTTCACCGCGTATGTTTCCAAATATTTCAGGGTCGGGGTATAACGAAAGTTCACCAATCAATACATTATATGGATTGGTTAAAATTTGATCTAGAATAGTAATTAAACGTTCAGAGTTTTGTTTTTTTAAAATATTTGGATCCGGAGAGATATCTGCAAAATTAAATTCACGATAATATCGATTGCCATACTGCCCCTGTTTTTGTCCCTTACCTAGGCCATCTAACCCTTCCTCATTCAAACTATTCAGATTTTCTAATTTCCCATCTTCTCCAAAAGCATCTAAATCATGCCCTTTAGGCATTTCCCTTTTAGGGGTCTGTTCTAATAACGAAATGGTTGCATCAATATCTAAGGCATTGGTCAAAAATGGACTGATATTTTTTTCTATGGCTATTAAAAATCCATCATGGACACAAATTATATCATGGACTGGACATAAAACTTGGCGACTCACCAAGCGTTTCCAATCCTGAATATCATAGGCCTCAAACTCTACAAAGAATTCATCATCTATAGTCTGAAATCGTCCATTAATAATCAAGCCTCTGATTGAATTTTCTTCCACTGGATCTGCCGGTTTTAGATAGGGGCGAATATCTCCGGCATACTCAACTCGAATATCCTCCCGGAACTTATAATTTTCTTTAATTAGGTCTGGTAATGCTTCAGTTAAATGAGAATTGGTAAACTCATTTTGCATATTCTCAAATTCCATGAGATAAATGGTATTGTATCCTGACTCCGCTGAAAGGATGCAAAATAGCATAATAGAAACCAATAGTTTAATTTTCCCTAAATACACGGACATCAATCTAAAAATGATTATTAATAAAATAAGCCAATTATTTAATTCTTATATGGACAAGTCTCAACAAAATCATTGCCTGATTCATAAACCTGTTCCCGAATGCATATATTTGAAATATTTATAGTTACGGTAACTTTATCGATTGTATCTACCAAAATCCCTAGTTGATTATTTTCTATCACATAGTCATAAGTACTTACTACTGCCCCTTCTTCTCTATCAATAGCAATTTTAATTTGGGAACATTTAATCCCTTCTAAATGAGTAATTTGAAAATAAATTGAATCCATTACAGATTCATAGGTTTCCGGAATTTCATTTACAATGATAATGGTGTCTGAAATGGTAGATTCAATTTCTGCAAACCATTCCATACCCTTTCCAACCAAAAACAGGGATTGGTAGTCGATAGCACGGATATCGCTGTCAAATTGCAATACTGGAATTAAATTGGGATTTACTTGCGAACCCCAATCGTCCCAATCTGCGTCATTATTGTGTGGAAAATAAAACCGGATGCTATTCTTCCCCTCATCAATAAGTGTAAATGGAGGTTCTGGCAAATCAATATGACAATTATCGCAGGAAGCATCTCCCTCGCCCATTTCAGTTCCATTATATCCATCCAAGGCATAAATAGAAGTACCTAAAGTAACTGAATTGGTATCAGCCCCCATGGATGTGCCATCCTGCAGTTTAAAAGTAGCAATAGAATTAATTTTTATTCTCCATGAGTGACCTAAATTTGTTGAACCTCCAATACATAAATCACATTCATCCTTTACGGCGAATCCCCCGCATTCATTATTACAATCATTGCCATCCGGTAACCCTCCAAACTCTGATAGATCAGCAGCACAAGTCCCATCATTGTGTGTGGCATTTGAGTCATAATCACAATTTTCTTCTTCAATACAGCCACCAACAACAATTTCATCACAACCATATTCATCAAGACTAGTGCAGCAATAGCCTTCACTATTTAGAGGAGGGTCATTGGTTGCATCAGCATCACATATTTCAAGACAATCAATAATAGAACCAGATGGGTCATTACAATCACAACCTTCAGAAGCAAACCAACAGCTATTATCATCTATTGCAGCAGTATCATCATAGTTACAGGCGTCTAAATCGGTACATCCTTCTAAACCTTTGTCACAGGAGGAAGACATCATGACTAAAGATAATAATATTAAGGTTATTATTTGTATGATTCCTGCCATGGATTGCAGGTAAATATAAAGGATAATTGAAAACTAAATCCAATGTTCTGTAAAATAAAACAGGGGCAGAACTTCTGCCCCTGTTTAACTCTTGAAACTCTTCCTATATTCTATTTAATAAGCATCAGTTTCTGGATATTCGTTTGGCCACCTGCAACTATTTTAACAAAATAAATTCCACTAGACTGCTGACTTGCATTCCATTGTAATTCATAATTACCCTGCTTATAGATGCCGTCTGTAAGCTCAGCTACAACTCTACCTAGCATATCATGGATGGCAACATGCACTTCCATTTCTAATGGTACAGCAAAACTGATCATGGTGACGGGGTTAAACGGATTTGGATATACAGAACCGAAACTGATCTCTTCTGGGATCACTCGATCTGATAGGCTGATAATAGAAAATTCGTTATTATTCCAGATGGCTTCACCATCTGCTACCATATCAATCAAATTACCAGATGACGCATCCAAAACCTTAAAGCTTAATTTATCACCTGCATTGCAATAGCCAGCATACGCATCACTTCCATCTGTTCCCATTGCAGGGACATCTGTGGTTTCACCGTACCAATACCTAGAACCCACACGCACATCACCATTATAGGCAATAATGA
>JASMKZ010000079.1 GCA_030748955.1 Fidelibacterota bacterium
AATTCTCCAGAAACATATTCAGAATAATTATAAGATTCCGTTCTGTCGTATTCCTGCTTCTTAATGGTCCATTTATCTTGTGATTCACAAGACAACAGAATAAGCAAACAAAACAGAATAACTGATAAATTACACCATATCTTCTGCAAGTTCATTTTTTTATACATGGGTAAAATTTACATGTTTAGTGATTGATAAATTAATTTAATTCATTGGAAGTATTATCTACACCTGTTATCCCTTTTGTCTCATGCACATCAAACAAAAAGGAGGGTTCTGGAATATCATTTACAATATTGACAGTGCCCATTAACAGGATTGGTTTACCTGCTTTGGTAACAGCGGATAATTGAATGGGAATATCATCTACAAAAGCTACATTGCGCAGCATATCAGGAAATGAGGTGTTCAACAAACGGTCCTGTTCCGCCCGGTCTATAAGGCTGAAATAGTCCTTACCTATTAGCTCTTCAGGAGAGTAACCTAAAATATCACAGAGAGGTACGCTAATATCGCGAAAGGTTCCCCTTCGCACCGTACATTGTGCTCTCTGTGCATTTAAGACTTTTTTTCCGGTTTTTCCCCGATTTTACTTTTTAAGCGAATATTCTCTTCCAACAGATAATCAATCTGTTTCTGCATGGTTTGAATAATTGATTTCAAATCAGCTTCTCCTAATTTTTCTTTTGTTTCAGATGACGGATTAACAGGATTTTGTATAATAAATTCTACCATTCCGTTATTGTTAAACTTCAGCTTCTGATTAAACACCTGCGCAAGGCGCATCAGATTTTTTCTGCGTATCACTTTCGTTGAACCGGTACGCCAACGGTATATGGTATCTCGCGCAACCCCCAATTCACTTGCAAGTTCAGCGTCTGACTTCAGCGACTCATTCAATGTGGTTTTAATGCTGTTCCCTATTAATAAGCGTTTCATTATCTGGTTAATTTACAATCAGACAAGAAATTTCGCATAATGTATTATAATAAAAAATGTTGTTGTATATTGATGTATTATTTTATATTATTTCCATGAATTTTAGTATCAGTTTATACATTCAATTAATTTTTTAGTATATTCAATTTAATTCTGTTTAAATTGAGTTAGCAGAAATAAGCATAAAAGAAACAAGGCTATGAAATCTACTATTTTTACTTTTCTCTTTATTTTTACTGTGAATATTCTCTCTGGAGAGTCGCAGACCTTTAAACTCAGTGATGGAACTGAAATCGTCGGCACCATTCAAGCTGAAACAGATACTACCCTTACTCTCATCACTCAGTTTGGAAATATTACCATTGATAAAAATAAACTGGTTAAAAAAACCTACTCTATCACCCTTAGCTCTGGTGGAAAGCTCGTGGGTACCAAAACAAAAGAAACGGAAGATGAACTCATTTTGAATACTCAGCTAGGGAATTTAACCATTCAAAAAAATGATATTATTAAAATTGTGGAAGTTGGTCAGCAAACTGAGTCAGCATCAACGCCTGGTGAAAGGTCTAACTACCGTCCATACAGCCTTTTTGATTTGTTTTATGGTGCAACCGCTTCATCAAAAGACATGGATTTTTCATTGGGAGAAGAACAACTCATTGACCTCTTCTTCGATCCCACCGGATACACCTTGCCTCAAAGCACCTTATATCTCAGTGGTCTCTCCTTTGGGTTTGGGGTGACAGAAAACTTTCAAATCACCACCAAATGGGGTGGATTTTTTTGGGGAGATATGAATCTCCGCCCTAAATTCAAGTTATTTGAATCCGGCAACTGGGAGAAACAGCATGCCCTATCTGTGGGAGCACATATACATACCCGCTGGCAACCTGACAAGTATGAGTGGCAGTCAGGTTCAATAGAGGTAACAACATTCACGGGTGAATCAAATGAATATGGAGATACCTATTGCCCCGGTAGTGAGACCTATTGTTGGAAGCAGACTTCACCGGCTGTGACAAGCACCAAGTATTGGGGTGGATATTATAAATTGGGGGAAAATGTTACAAACACAATTGAATACAATACTCCTGAAGACTATGACCCAAATGCTACTAATGAATATTATTCCCATGAGCCTTGGGAAAATAGCTGCTTCAATTGTGACTATTATGAGACAGAATACCTTGAAATGCTGGAAATTTTTAGTGCATATACATTCTCTAAAGCAAGGGAAGGACTCAGAGGAAGGATTTCTCATACTTTCGGGGGTAATATGCAGTATTTTACCTACAAGGGTGAACCCACGGTATTTTACAGAGCCTATTACGGATTGGATGTGGATATTAATTCCCGTCTCAAAATGATTTCAGAGGTTTTTTATGACCCTAATTATTTAGAACTCTGGCAAAGATGGGATTCTCAACAAAGTTATTGGAGCTCAGATCAATTGAGCAGTACGCCAGTGGATAAACCAACTGATTATAGACCACTTCACTTTGATTTTGGATTCATGTACGCCTTAAATGAATCCTTCAGGTTTGGATTACATTTCCAACAACCATTTATCGGGTTCTACTGGAAATTTTAAACAACTAACATAGGGGGAAAACATGAAGCCATATCAATTAATACTGGGGATAATTCTATCCCTAAGTTTTGTAATTACTCAATCACAGTCTGTTCTACCTGCACAGATATCAGCTATCCACACGCTGGGTGAAAATAAAGGGTATAATCGTGCAGAACTGAACAGCTTTGTAGCCAACACCTACGGAGTTTCTATTTCCGGGTTGAGCCAAAACCAGGCATCTGAATTAATAACATATCTTCAAAGTGATAAAACCTTATCTCTGGCGGAAGATGAGCTAATCCTGGCTGAAATATTAGAAGTGGGAATGGCAAAAAAATTCCATCTTAAAGATGGAAATATCATCCACGGTTCCATTATCGAAATTGATGGCGAACTCTGCGTTTTGGAAACTGCAGAAGGCGTATTAAACATCCCTATGTCAGATATTCTGGAAGAAACAGTGGATATTATTAAAAATGATAATGCCCGTTATAAAGGTCCACTGTTGCAGGAGAATGGAACCACAGTCGTAATCCGATCTAAATATGGTGATGTGGATATAAATAAAAAAGACATCAAGAAAATGGACCGATATCATGGGGGAAAGCTCATTCCCTGGGTGGAAAATAAAAAGGAATTCTACCAAGGTGAAGCACAGCTAACCTCCGTATTTCTTGACCCCACCGCTTTTCCATTGGAAGCAAATACTTTTTATATGAGTGGTCTTTCAATTGGATATGGTTTTACGGACAGGTTCATGGTTACCACTCAATTTGGTTCAAACTTTAATGGTGATTTAAACCTGAACCCTAAAATGCGTTTTATGCATAAAAAAACCTCTAAACAGGAATCAGCAACTACTTGGGGCATGGGATTTCACAGAGCTTATCCTATCCAAAAAATCGTCAGTAATTATTCCCATGCCTGGAAACATGCAAGCAAGTCTGACTCCACTCTGAATCAGTTGGGAGATTTTTCCATAGACAGCCTGAATAATTTCGTAAAAGGAGATGACAGAAATGTGTTGGTAGAAGCGTATTTAGTGTATTCATCCCGTAGAGAAAATCCAACGGGCCGAGGCAAAGTAGGCTATTCTGTAGGGTTTAAAACCAGTAATATGTTCTTTTTAACTGAGGATGAGTATACAGATTCTGCATCTGGTGATAAAATTGTATTCGATGGTGACAATTCACACTTTATCCTCCCCTTTAGAGCTTGGGTGTCCTTTGAATATGATCTGCAGAAGAAGTTGAAGTTTGTTGGCTCCATCTGGGCTGATAACAGCAGTAGAACGCTGAACTTCAGCGATGTCCTTAGTGATTATTTTGGAGAGGACGGAAGCGACGCCTTTTCTTTGGACAGTATGGAAGGTAAGTACAGCATGTTTGACTTTGACTTTGGATTTCTTTATGCAGTAAATAGCAACTTCCGTATTGGGATACACTTTCAGCAGCCCTATATAGATATCTACTGGGAATTCTTCGAGTTTTAGATGAAAGCTTTTTCCTCTATTCTGAAGATTGGGTTGATTACTGCTTTTATCTTCCCTCAGACTTTTGACCCTGAAACGGGTGAATTAATAAAAGATAAAAAGGAAGTTGAGCAATTTGATCCGGTAACAGGAGAGCTAATCTCCGAATCGAAACCTTATACAAACTATCACCAAATTGTAAACCCT
>JASMKZ010000007.1 GCA_030748955.1 Fidelibacterota bacterium
AGTTTTTAGTAGTTTAGTAGCAAACCCCCTCAATCCAACAGGAAGTATTAAAGCAGCAGCAGCATACAATGCCATTTATAATTCTGGGGCTGACATAATTGTGAATCCACAGTATGTAGTTAAAGTTACTCGATCTATAATATATACAACTATTGAAGTAACTGTATCGGGATATAATGGAAAGATAACGGGATTTAATTAAGCTAACCCTTTTTTTAGGAGAATTGTCACCAATCCTGTCACTATGTACAGGTTTTAGCACATTTGCTATAGGTAACATCTCCTGTTTTTGGTTGATAACAGAAGCATACAAAGTTTGGGTGATTTGTCGAGGAGTTACGTGCAAAGAAAAACCCCCAGAAATAGACCTCTGAGGGTTGATGCGGGATGGACGAGACTCGAACTCGCAACGTCCGGCGTGACAGGCCGGTGCTCTAACCAAATTGAACTACCACCCCAATATTAAAAAAATCATGTTTTGTCTTTAGGCTTTATTAAAATAGCTGCAGGAATAAATACGCAGTACCCCAATATTAAGATGATGGGGGCAAGCTTTACCGATTGATAACTTTCTGTTGCGCCAGTAGCCATAACCAAATAACCCGTAATTATAATAAACAGACCAATTCCAAAAAGCAGATAATTAATTCTGCCAAAAGACCAGGAATGAAATAATGTCTTATTATCTTGATTCCATTGTTTCAAAGCATACAAAATTAAAGTCTAGCAAAAAAACCAAACAACAATTATTAACGGAAAAATAAAATATTTCTAATTAATTGGAAGTGTTCAATGCAGACGGGTAATTTTTCATATATGGCTGATGCTAAATTTAAAATTGATTATAAAATTAAAATAGGAGGAGGTATTACCTTTCTGGTTTTAATTGCTATTTTGTTGTTTTACTCCATTGTACTTGGGTGGGAAATAGACTGTGAACAGCCAAATGATCTCATTGCCATCCCAAAGGGAGCTTCAGCTCAGTCAGTAGCTGCATTACTTAAGGAAAGTTCCTGCCTGCAAAATGAATCTATATTTAAACTTGCTCTTACACTCACCATGAAAAACAGGCACATAATTCCCGGGCGGTATAATGTGAAAGGTATTTCATCCATTGGGCAATTGGTAAAAATGATAACTTCTCAATCTTCTGACAGGGTGAAAATTACACTCATTGAAGGCTGGTCAATGGAAAGATATGCAGAAGCGTTAAACAAGGAGCTAAAAATAGATACCTATGAGTTTTTACGGTTATGTAAAGATTATAATTTTATTCACTCGTTGGGTATTGATGCTCCTTCTTTGGAAGGGTTTTTAGCACCAGATACCTATATTCTACTGAGAACTTATACGGAGGAAAATATTATTCGCATTATGGTAAATCAATTTCATCATAATATGCAGCGAATAAAGGAATCAGCGCCATCAGTACACCTTAATAAACGTGAAATAACGACTCTTGCTTCCATTATTCAGGGTGAAGCCATGTTTATTGATGAAATGTCCACTATTTCTTCTGTATATAATAATCGGCTTAAAAAAGGGATGTTGCTTCAGGCAGACCCCACCATTCAATATATATTGCCGGGAAAACCGCGGAGGCTATACAATAAACATTTAACGGTAGATGATCCCTATAATACGTATAAATATAAAGGTCTACCTCCAGGGCCCATTAATAACCCGGGGTATTCTGCCCTGTATGCCGCAGCACATCCAAGTGAGACCTCTTATTTATATTTTGTTGCCAATGGGGAGGGAAGACATATTTTCAGTAACTCAAATGAGGAGCATAATCAGGCAAAGTTGATATTAAAAAAAAGTAGACGCAAAAAGAGGAAACTTTGAATTTAGAAGCATTAAATACTCAGCAACGAAAAGCTGTAGAAATTACGGGAGGTCCCATACTTATATTTGCAGGGGCAGGCAGTGGAAAGACCCGTGTTCTCACTCATAAAATTGCATATTTAGTGAAGGATGTTGGATTGCCTCCAGACAATATATTGGCAGTAACTTTTACCAATAAAGCTGCAGACGAAATGAAACAGAGGGTGCAGGAATTATTGAATATGGATGTTTCATCCATGAGTGTGGGCACCTTCCATTCTATATCCGCACGAATTTTACGAAGAGAAATACAATTGCTGGGCTATAGCAATGATTTTGTCATATATGATCAGGATGATAGCCGGGCATTGGTGAAAATGGTCATAAAAGATCTTAATTTGGATGAAAAATCCTTCGTACCCAAAGCAATGCAGGCACATATTAGCAAAGCAAAAAATCAAATGATATCCCCGGAACTCATGGCAAATACCGTGGAAGGATTTTTAGATGAAAAAACCAGCGAAATATATTCACAGTATCAAAAGGCTTTAAAAACAAACAATGCTCTAGACTTTGATGATCTGCTCTTAAAGCCTATCGAACTATTTAATGAACACCCTAGGCGACTAGATTTTTACCAGAATAAATATCAATATGTATTGGTAGATGAATATCAAGATACCAATAAGCCTCAATTTGAGTTTATACAGGCGCTTTCACGAGATCATAGAGACGTTTGTGTTGTGGGGGATGATGATCAATCTATCTACAGTTGGAGAGGTGCCGATGTAAATAATATCCTCAATTTTTCAGATACATTTGGAGAAGCTCATATAATAAAATTGGAACAGAATTACCGTTCTACCAAAACTATTTTAGAATGTGCCTGGTCTGTTGTTTCGAAAAACACTACCCGAGCCGAAAAGAAATTATGGACGGATAACAAAGAGGGAGACAAGCTATCTGTAATTGAATGCAGGGATGAGAGAGATGAAAGTTGGAAAATATTAAAAATTATTCAGGATGAGACGGTTCACGGTAGCTTTGGTTTTGATGATTTAGTAATTCTGTATAGGACCAATGCCCAAAGCAGGGTTGTGGAAGATGCCCTTCGCAGAGAGGGAGTGCCCTATGAAATTATAGGAGGAATAAAATTTTATGCCAGGAAAGAGGTGAAAGATGTTCTGGCATATTTGCGACTGATTATAAATCCAACTGACGGAGTCAGTTTTGACAGAATTGTGAACTTTCCCGTTCGGGGTATTGGTAAGACGACCATTGAAAAAATACATGCCCACGCGAAGGAGAATGACTTATCATACCTTCAGGTATTGGAAGATTTGGGAAAACTATCTATTGGAGCAAAGCAGAAGAAATCCCTGCATGCATTTAATCAGTTGATTCATAAATTTAGAAATTCTTATAAAGGGCAGAATGCTGTAGACATAGCCCGTGATTTACTTCTGGACATTGATCTTCAGAATTATTACGAAAATCAAAATACACAGGAAGCATTAGAACGGTGGAACAATGTGGAAGAATTATTAAATAGTATTACTGATTTTCAAGACAATCGGGAAGAAAGTGGCCTCCGGGAATTTCTTGAAGAAGTTTCATTGCTTACAGATATTGACAGGTGGAATGCATCTGATAAAGCGGTAACGCTCATGACCATTCACAGCGCAAAGGGGTTGGAGTTTCCAGTGGTTATGGTGGCAGGTCTAGAAGAGGGACTCTTCCCACTGGGCCCTCAATCTTTTGAAGTGGAGGAGCTGGAAGAAGAACGGAGACTCTTCTATGTAGCCGTAACGCGTGCCAAGAAAAAAGTATATCTCAGTTATGCCATAACACGAAGAAGATTTGGTGGTGCACCTATTCCTACAACTCAATCTCGATTCATATCTGAATTGCCAGAAGCATTTATTCAGGAAGAAGGAGGGCATCAAAAGCAGGCATATACAAAAAGTTTTACCCGACCATCATCTTTTCAAAAATTAACACCAAGTTCTGCGAAATTCCAAAAAGGAGATCATGTTGCCCATAAATTATTTGGAAACGGAAAGATTCTAGATGTTGAGGGAGAAGGGGATTCTGCAAAACTTACCATTATATTCTCAGGAAATGTAAGAAAGAAGCTCATTGCAAAATATGCCAACCTTTCTCACCTTAAGCCCTCTGCTTATTAATAATTCCTAGATTTCACTCTTCTAAATTATTTTATGATGGTTTTTAGTTAGAAGAAAGCGGTAATTTATAAATGAGAATGATACTCAATTATAAATAGGAACTATCATGGCAAATAATAAGCTTTTGAACGATTTTAAAGATGTTTTGAGAAAAGAAGGGTTAAAAATAACCCCTCAGAGAATAGCTGTGTTAGAAGAGATTATGAAGGGTGAGGGGCATCTAGAGAGTGAAGATGTCTATATGGCAATTAAAGTCCGTAAGACCCATGTATCAAGAGCGACGGTGTACCGCACATTGGATATTTTAGTGCAACATGGCTTTGCACGAAAGTTAAACCTAGGGGATGGAAGGGCCCGGTATGAAAGAAAAATAGACAGCCCTCATCATGATCATATGATTTGTAATGATTGTGGTAAAATTATTGAATTTGTTAATGATGAAATTGAGAAGATTCAGGAAGAAATCACGAAACAGCAGCAATTTAAACTGCAGCAGCATATTCATCAGTTATTTGGTATTTGCAAAGAATGTCAATAAAACAGTTACATGAGCTTCTTCCAGGCGAATCGGCACAAATAATATCCTTCCATAAAGATCTGACCTTGCAATCCCGATTGGTTGAAATGGGGATACTACCGGGTGTCGAGATCAGGCTTTTGAAAAAGGGACCTTTTAATGGTCCCATAGAAATAAAAGTACGTTCCTACGAGGTAGCAATTCGATATAAAGATGCTATGAAAATTAATGTATCTTAATATAATATTTTAATGGCCACCAATCTTCCGCTTATAGCCCTATTGGGCAATCCCAATTCGGGAAAGACTGCTATTTTCAACCTGCTCACTGGCATGAATCAGAAAGTATCAAATTATCCTGGAATTACCGTAGAGCAGAGAAGGGGGAATGCGCAACTTGCTGATAATTCCACAGTGGAAATAATGGATATGCCTGGAACTTATAGTCTAACCCCTGAATCCCTAGATGAAAAAATTGTTGCCCAGCAAACCCTCAAATGGCTGAACGGAACTGACAGACCAGCTGCAATCATATCCGTAGTAGATGCAGGCAATTTAAGTAGAAATTTATTTCTTACCTCTCAAGTAATGGAACTGGGGATACCCGTCATCATTGCTCTGAATATGATGGATCGGTTAAAACGGAGAAATCAGGAAATAGATTCAGTAAAACTGCAAAAAATGCTGGGTGCCCATGCAGTTATTCCCATGTCAGCTCAGGAGAAATGGGGGATAGATGAACTGCAAGCAGAGTTGACAGATGTAATAACAAAAGAAAACATTGAAGTATGCTCTCATATTCAGATGAAAATACCAGAGGAAATTGAAAAAATAATCAATCCCGTTTCGAAATTTTTACATAATAAATCTGATCGTGATAATTATATAACCAATGTACAGGCGCTCAGATTAATTACCCGTAAATCTGCTTTTGATTTATTTTGTGAGTGTGAAAATCTAAATGGCGCAGAAATTAAGTCACTCACATTGTTACGTGACAAGGCCATCCATGAAATTGATGAGTTGGGCTTGAATCATCGCATTCTTGAAGCTACTTTACGCTTTGAAATGCTGGATAATACCTTAAAGAATCTTTCCCTCATAAATCAAAATGAAATTAAGCACCAATCCCGTAGTGAAAGGGTAGATGAAATCTTAACCCATAAATGGCTGGGGCCACTGATTTTTCTTACACTTCTGTATGGTATTTTTCAGTCCATTTTTATTTGGGCAACTATTCCTATGCAGTATATAGATAGTGGAGTGGGCTATCTGGGTAATTACTGTGTGCAATTATTTTCACCGGGGATACTTCGAGATTTACTGGTGGAAGGAATTATATCCGGAGTGGGTGCCATTTTGATTTTTCTGCCGCAGATTTTGATTCTCATTTTTTTCATGACAATTTTAGAAGATACAGGTTATATGGCAAGAGTAGCATTTATGATGGATAAACTCATGAATAAAATTGGGTTGCAGGGTAAATCGGTTTTACCCCTTATGAGTGGATATGCCTGTGCTATCCCCGGCATCATGGCTACCCGAACCATTGACAGTTGGAAGGAACGTATGATTACCATTATGGTTCTTCCTCTTATGAGTTGCTCTGCCAGATTGCCCGTTTATGCCCTTATGATTGGAGCATTCATTCCTAATAAACCTATTTTAGGCTTTCTCAACCTTCAGGGGTTAACCATGGTATTTATGTATTTTTTAGGCACAGTGACTGCAATGATCATTGCTGCAATTATCAGCCGTTTTATTGAAGAGAAAGGAAAGAGCTCCTTTGTAATGGAAATGCCTCCGTATAGAATGCCTTTAGCCGTTTCACTCTTTCGGCAAGTATATATGAGGGGAAAATTATTTGTAAAAAATGCAGGCAAGATTATTATGGCAATATCTATAGTGTTATGGCTCTTAGCATCCTTTCCCAGGCCGGAATCTAATACAACATCATTTTCCATTCAGAATAGCTATGCAGGCAAAATTGGACATGCCATTGAACCTGTCATTGCACCTCTTGGATTTGATTGGAAAATAGGGGTTGGACTCATTACATCTTTTGCGGCCCGGGAAGTGTTGGTGAGCACCTTAGCAACACTATATAATGTAGAAGATGAAGGTGATGATTTTATTGGCATTACAGAGGCGCTTAAGAATGAAGTTAATCCGTCAACCGGTTTACCAAGATATACCCCTTTAGTTGCCCTGTCCATTATGGTATTTTATGTCTATGCTGCCCAGTGTATGGCAACTTTTGCCATTGTGAAAAATGAAACCAATAGCTGGAAATGGCCCCTTATAATGATAGCCTATATGATGGGGCTTGCCTATATAGCTTCACTTATGGTCTATCAAGGCGGTCAGATGTTAGGATTCGTTTGATGGATATTCAGTTTATAACAGCCCTTCTTCTTGGTCTAATTGCTTTTGTCTACATTGGGAAACAAATAATAAAACAGTTTACAGAAACTGAGAAAGACCCCAAATGTGATAATTGCCCGGTACCTGAGGGCACCCAGGGAATAGGGAAAAAGGAGAAAGGTAGCTTAAAGAAGATGTTAGATTAATAATATAAGATGTGGTATTGTAATTGAATCGCACTTCATCTTTCTATTTTCCAAATTTACTTTTAATTGCTAAACTTCTCCCATGAAACTCACCCAAATTATAGATTTTAAATTAGGACGTTCTATTCAAGGTTTTTTCATCTGCAAAGAAAAACATCTGCGTTTTACCCGGAATGGTGACTTGTATCTTGATTTGCTGCTATCGGATTCAACGGGAGTAATTCAGGGGAAAATGTGGGATTTAGTGGATGAATTTCAAGATCGATTTAATGGGGGAGACCCTGTTGCCATAAAAGGAAAAGTGGGGGAATTCAATGAATTGCAACAACTTACTGTTACCCAGATCAATCTTGCATCTTCACACCAATATGGTAAGTATGGATTTTCTCCAGAATTACTCCTTAAATCGGTAGATGAACCTCTAGATGAATTGTGGAGTCGATTATTAAAGATATTAAAATCCATTAAAAAACCTCTGCGGAATTTGGTTTCTGCTATTATAAATGAGTATGCAGAAAAAATACGGACAATGCCGGCTTCAGTCAATCATCATCATCCGGTACGGGGAGGTTTTTTAAAACATTTGGTTACTACCGGAGAAATGGCTTCAGATTTATTGCGCCACTATCCTGCTTTGAATAGTGATTTGATATTCGTTGGTATTATTTTACATGATATAGGTAAGGTGAAAAGTATCAACGATGATCTCATGCCCAACCATACGGATGTAGGTAAATTAATTGGGCATATTGTCATAGGTCGAGATATCGTTATGGAAACAGCTAGAGCATTGGGAAATATCCCCCAAGAAACACTTATAAAACTAGAGCATATTATTTTATCCCACCAAGGGTCACCGGAAAAGGGGTCTGCCATCCTTCCTAAATTCCCAGAAGCTTTATTCGTTCATTATATAGATCAGTTGGATGGAAGAATAACGTTAATTCTGGATGCTATTGAGAAAGACCCAAACACAAATTGGACAGGATATCAATCTATTTTCAAGTCTGAATTATATAAAAAATAACAAAAGAAAAATTATTGCGATGAGAAAAACGAATAACATTAGTAAATTTATCTTATGAAAATTAAAGAGAAAAACATGAACAGATTGATAATAGCAGCCATAATTATTTTCGCAGCTTTCACTCGAATTATGCCGCATCCACCGAATTTTACCCCCATTATTGCCATGGGTTTATTTGGAGGTGCTTATTTAAAAGATAAGAGATGGGCTTTCTTATTACCTGTGGGGGCTATGTTGCTGGCTGATATATTTCTCGGGTTTCACGGAACAATGATTTGGGTGTATGGTAGCCTCATAATTATTACCACAATAGGCTTTCTTTTGAAACGTGGAGTTACCCTTCAAAATGGAGCAATTGCAACAATTGGTGGTTCTCTGCTTTTCTTTCTGATAACCAATTTTGGAGTTTGGGCATCTGGTAGTTTTTACCCCAAGACTGTGGAGGGGTTGATAAGTTGTTACGCAGCAGGGATACCCTTTTTTGGCAATACTTTAGGCGGATCTATTTTTTATAGTACCCTAATATTTTTTGGATATGAACAAGTGAGAACATATTTCCTCATTGTGGTACCTGACTCTATCCAAAAGTAGTTGAATTTTCTTCATCTCCAAGTTTTAAGGCACATAAGATTATCTCATCTATGTGCCTTTTTGTTTCTCAGCGTCCTACCTTCCCAAGAGATAACTTCAAATATTAATATAGCTGACTTCCAATATCCCGGCATACATGGAATTCCTATCATATTAGATGAAACGGGAGAAAATACATATTACCTGAATGAGCAGAATCCAGAATTTATTTCTGATGGTGAAATTAATCAAATCAGGCTGAATGGTTCTTTAGGCATTCCATTAGGCAGTTATTTTATCCCCAAACTCCTCCCCAAAAGTTCACAGGCTGACAGTATAAAAAACACCTCTCAAATTTATTATCGAAAAGGAGATTACGATTATAGCGATCTGGGAATTGGTTTACAAATTGAATCATCTGATAGTGGATTATTCAGTTTTCAGGGGTTTAAACGCTCTCCACCCTATTTATACCAAAATAGCGAGGACGAACTACAGAATTATTTGTTTACTTTTGAAAGAAAATTAGAAAATTCAAATGTGGAAGCAAGTATCTTATACCATTTTGAAAATGTAAATTTACCTGTAAACCTTTCCAATGCTAGCCGGAATGTAGAATCATTTCATGGGGGAGCAGGGATTTTGCATAGTTGGAGCCGCTTAACCGTTGAAGCTGAGCAAGCTTACCAATTCACCTATTTAGATCGCTGGGATAATAAAGTATCATATCTTACAATATGGAACCGGACGAATAGCACTTATCAGTTTGGGGAGGATGTCAAATTTCATCTTCAGCATAATTATAAAATGCATTCCACAGAACTAAATAGTGAGGTGGTTGATGTATCGTCTCAGCTTCTCTCATCTTTAGTTGAGTATAGAAAACAAGCGTACTCCGTTCAAGCAGGATTTTCTGCCTATGAATCGTCTCTGCAACCTATTGGCGCACTTAATTGGAACTGGAAAAACTACTATCTGTCTGCAAAGCGGAATTATGAGGTTGTATTTACCCTGAATGGAGATTATGATACAAAACGGAATCCTTTCTTAACGGACGCATTAGTGTTAGGGTATAAAAATAAAAAGATTGAGGGGAAGCTAGAATTATTCCATACTCAAAATGAAGAAAAGTCAAAACTGGGAGTAAGAGGAAAAGCAGATATTAATTTACCATGGTTAGATGTAAGACATACAACAGCAGTTTACAATGTAGGTTCTGATAATTCTTTCCCCCAGCCAATTGATATGTTCTCCAATACCAGCTTAATATTTTCACCGGCAGGCATCACCATCATCAAGCAGAAGTTTAATAGGAAAAAGGTTCGCTATCAGCCTTTTATTGGAGTGGAATCTACTTTCATTCAGCATTCAGGTAGTATGGGCATTGATCCCATGGAACCGGCTATATTCACATCGCAATCAATGGAGCCCTATTCTTCATTTTTGGTGAATATGGAATGTGGATTGCTGGTAAATCAATTTAAGGTGTCCTACAGATGGGTAAAATTTAATATGTTTGGAAATACAGCTAATAATAGTATAAACCCTGATTCATATTCGATTCTACCTATCCGCCATCTAGAGGTTGTCTGGCAGTTCTGGGATTAAATTTATTTTATTTGTGCCAGTATGCCAAGTCCCCCGGCATAATACCTGCAGTATAACTGGCAATTTCCTGCCCATTATTATTGACAACTTTAACAAGATTAATGTCTGACCAGTTTGTTATACAAAACCAAATATTGTCATTAATAATTTCCACATGGTACACTTGATTTTGCTCGTAACTTCCTAATCTGCCAAGTTCATCAATATCTAAATTATCCTTTATTGGTGCAATTCCACCCCCAAACGATCTATAAACTTGATTATTATAAGAAAGAATTGATCCTCCGCATGCAGACCCGGCACCGTATAGTTGTATATTAATAATGTCACTTATTTTCGAAGTGCCATGGTGAATTTGTGGATTTATCCACCAGCCATTATCATCAATTCCTTCATATTCATAATATGTTCTTGATATGAAAATTGAGTTATTAAATTCAGTTAGCTGTGTTGGCCCCTTGCCAACATCAATATATTCTATAACTTCATTTGTACCAGGGTCAATTTTTGCCACTTCTGTACCTTGATTTCCATCAGATTCATATAATTCGGGAATGGAAACCCAAATATATGTTCCATCAAAAATGATATCTTCTGGACGTCCATTAAGGGAAATCGTTGATTCTTCTAATTGGTTGTTTTGAAGATTTAAAATTTTTACATCCTTTGTTTTCCAATTAGTAAAATAGATATTATCATTTACGATGGCCATTTCTCTAGGGCTAGAATTTTCAGTAGATACTGTAACTGAGGGCAGTTTAATGCCATCATTTTCAGTAATATCGTATAGTACAATTTTATGGCTATTATTTACAATTACTATTAATTTATCCTTATAGACTTCTAAAGATTGAACTACATCTCCGATAGACTCTGTTTCATAGACATTGCCAAAATCATCTATCATTGAAATGCTTCCATTAGATTCACCCATCTCCCCTTCATTTGCCACAAAAACCCAGGAAGTGTTTGTTTCAGAATCTGAGGATGTTGTGTTATTATTTTCACAGGCAGTCCAGATAAAAAGTACCAAAGAAATGAGGGCTGTTTTTTTTACATTCATTATATTTCCTTATTGTTAAAACCTCAGGGAGAGATATAAAGGATGGCCCAATTACCCCACTACGCGAAGGCTTCTGTGTTATTGAATTAAAGTATCTGGCTTATCTGCCATTGAGCAGAATTACAGTTGCGCGTCAGCTCCGAAATCGCATCGGATTCCTTAAATATTTCTTAAAAAACGTTAGAAAAAATACAGGGATAATGATATATATATTGAATTATTTATTAAAAGGGGGAAAATAAATTCTTTAATTGAAAAAGCAATCGGAATCAATCGAAAATATGCAATAAATTAATGTCTTCGTATTTATTAAAATTTCATAAATCAACAGGAGTAAAAAGAAGATGGGAGAGTTTACAAAAGAGTTTACCAGTGATAATTTTGATGCAGAGGTAATTAAATGCGACAAGCCAGTTCTGGTTGATTTTTGGGCAGAGTGGTGTGGACCCTGCAGGCAAATTAGCCCCACTGTAGATGAGGTAGCAACAGAATACCAGGGCAAAGCAATTATTGGGAAGGTTAATATAGATCATCATCCAAGTATTGCATCCGATTATGGGATTCGAAGTATTCCCAGTTTATTGGTATTCTCTGATGGAAAAGTACATCAACAGATCGTTGGAGCTGTAGGAAAAGGAGAGCTAGTGGAAGCTCTTAATAAATTATTATAAACATAAAACAAAGTGACAAAAAAAATACAAAAGGTAATCATTATTGGTTCAGGCCCTGCGGGATTGACAGCTGCCATTTATGCTGCCCGGGCAAATTTAAACCCTCTAGTTTTTGAGGGGCTTCAGCCGGGCGGGCAATTGACTATTACTACTGATGTAGAAAATTATCCCGGGTTTCCCAATGGTATTATGGGGCCAGAAATGATGGATTTATTCCGGAAACAAGCTCAGAGATTCGATGCAGAGACATTTTATTTAACTGTAGATAAGGTTGATCTTACAGAAAGACCTTTTAAGGTTTACGTTGGTGAAGAGGTTTACCATACAGAGACAATTATCATCTCTACGGGTGCATCTGCTCAGCTATTAGGTCTTGAATCAGAATCAAAACTTATGGGTTATGGTGTTTCTGCTTGTGCAACCTGTGATGGCTTCTTTTTCAAGGGAAAGAAGGTTCTCATTGTGGGAGGTGGTGATTCAGCAATGGAAGAAGCCACCTTTTTAACAAAGTTTGCATCCAGTGTATCCATTATTCATCGAAGAAATGAATTTCGTGCATCTAAAATAATGCAGGACCGTGCGCTGAATAATCCAAAGATTGACGTAATTTGGAATTCTGCAATTGAAAGCATGATTGGGGATCCTCAAAACGGCGGTCTTACAGGAGTAGTTCTGAAAAATATGCTTTCTGGAGAAACTTCAGAGATGGAATGTGATGGCGTTTTCATTGCTATTGGACATGCACCAAATTCTGATTTATTCCGTGGAAAGTTAGATCTAGATGAAAAGGGCTATATTTTAACCAAAGCAGATAGCACCCGCACATCTGTAGAGGGTGTTTTTGCAGCTGGAGATATTCAGGATACGGTGTATCGACAGGCTGTTACAGCTGCTGGTTCAGGATGTATGGCGGCATTAGATGCAGAACATTTTCTGGAGAATAATTCTTTAGATTAGATTGCCTTTTGTCTTAAGCTATTAAGACAAAATGAAAATATATATTAATTTTGAAATCCTCCGATATTCAGAACGAGGAAATAAAAGTAAATCCAAAATCCAGCCGAATAATTGGCAGGAGAAGGTGTTCCAACACTCCCTGTATTGTAATTTTAAGTCAACATTCTATGTGTTGAATAATTATGTAATCTCACGTATGATCTCATGTTCAAGCCCTTGCTTAAGTAAGTATTGATATGAAAGATATTCTTATTCTTGATTGCGGTCCCAGTCTTTCAGATGTATCAAAACATTATGGAACTGCGCCGGAGTGGATTATGGAATCCTTAAAAGATAAAGGATGCAATTTTACCTGGGTGAAACCTTATGATGGCGATAAATTTCAGCCCATTGATTCTGATGCCTGGATAATCACAGGTTCACCCCGTTCTGTTTATGAAGAATCTGATTGGATGTTAGACATTGAGGAAGGTCTACGGAAGATGCAGATATCTCCTAAGCCAGTATTGGGGATTTGCTTTGGTCATCAACTTATTGCCAAAAGTTTCGGTGGTGAGGTTGAATTAAATCCGAAAGGTTGGGAATTAGGAGCCTATCCCGTACAATTCACCGAAGTGGGGAAAAAGTCTCAATTGTTTTCAGGTATGGATGATAATACCATTGTGTATGAATCTCATCAGGATAGTGTTACCGTCTTGCCGGAAAATGCAGTTGAGTTAGCAAGAAATAATAAGGGAAATCAGGCCTTTATAATCCATGATAATTTTTATGGGGTACAGTTTCATCCAGAATTTTCATGGGAAGTAATGAAAATGTATGTATCCTTAAGGAGTGGTACGGGGGTGAAAGTTGACGACCCCTCCATTCCTGAATCAACTCAGGGTGAGCTTGTTTTATTTAATTTTATTAAATTAATTTAATATTTAGAAAGGAGATTGTATGCCAATTCCATTATATAGTATAAAGAGTTTATTTGTTTCCAAGGGGGGCGAAGATAGATTGGCCATAAAGCAGTTTGATATCCATAGAGGTGCCTGTTATGTTTTTGAAGGTCAAATGGGAAGTGGAAAGACTACATTTTTGGATGTTCTATACAGCCGACGAAAAACACCCCGTGGAGAAGTGAAATTCGAGGAAAGAGATATTCATAAATACTCCAATAGAGAATATCAAGATCAGATTGCAATTGTGCCTCAAGAATTTAAACCACCATGGGGGACAGTGCGAAATTACATGACTAAAACCATAGGGAAATTCAGTCATATCCGTAATTCTGAGAAGCGTATGGATGAGATAAGTCGAAAAATGAAGTTCACATCTATTTTAAATAGGAAAATGAAATCATTGACTCCTGGAGAACTGCGTTGGGTAATGCTGGCTACAATGATTGGTGCAGACAGCAAGGTCTTATTCATTGATGAAATTGAGCAACATTTAGGAAAAAAAGATCAGAAGACTTTACTTTCAATCTTGCATCGAAAAATTAACTATGATGGAATTACACTCATTACATCTACGCAAAATAAAGAAATATTATCTCGTATTGCTTCAGTGACTATAACGTTAGAAAGCGGAAGAATCACCAGTGTCAGATCTTCAGGAAAGAAAAATGAAAGATATAGGAATAGCAAGAGTAAAAAGCGATAATATAAAGCAATACATTAAGTGTATTGGAGTTTTCGTATAGCGGATTTCCAGTTTGATAATAGACTTGTACGGTTATCATCAGACATGGTAGGATAAAATATTTTATCTGTCTTTCGAACCTCTTTTAATTCTGATGGGTTCTTCCAAAATCCTACACCAAGCCCGGCTAACATTCCAGCTCCCAATGCTGTGCTTTCAATATTTTTTGGTCTGTCAATGTTAATCTGAAGTATATCTGCTTGAAATTGCATTAGAAAATTATTAGCTACGGCGCCTCCATCTACATTGAGATTAGAAATATCAATATCTAAATCTTTTGAAATAGACTCCAGTAAATCATACACTTGAAATGCAATTCCTTCTAATGCTGCTCTCACAATATGGTTTCGATTAGATCCTCTGGAAAGACCTGTAATTATACCTCTGGCATTCATATCCCAATAGGGAGCCCCTAGACCGGTAAAGGCTGGAACGATTACCACACCATTACTGTTCTCAACTTTAAGCGACATTGCTTCTGAATCTTTGGCATGAACTAATAATTGTAATTCATCTCTCAACCACTGAATAACAGCTCCTCCCATAAATACAGAACCTTCTAATGCATAAGAAGGTTCACCCTGTGGATTGCAGGCAATAGTTGTGAGAAGCCCTGAAGTTGAATTAATACGGTTATCACCGGTATTTATAAGAAGAAAACAGCCAGTTCCATAGGTGCATTTGGTATTCCCTTTTTCAAAACAACCTTGTCCAAATAATGCTGCTTGTTGATCTCCGGCAATCCCCGTAATCGGAATTGCTTCTCCAAATAATTGTTTATCGGTTTTACCAAATTTACCACTGGAATTATTTACTTCTGGAAGTAGGTTTTTGGGAATATCTAAAATTTGTAATAATTCATTATCCCATTTTTTTTCATCAATATTAAATAACATTGTTCGAGATGCATTTGTATAATCAGTGGAATGTATTGAACCTCCTGTCAATTTCCAAAGTAGCCAACTATCAATTGTACCGAAAGCTAATTCTCCCTTTTCTGCATTTGCACGAGATCCATCCACGTTGTCTAACAACCATTTTATTTTTGTTCCGGAAAAATAGCTGTCCAGGATCAAACCGGTTTTTTCACTAATAAGGTCTTCATAACCAGCCTGTTTAAGTTTGCTACAGATTTCCTCTGTTCGACGGCATTGCCACACAATAGCATGATAAATGGGTTTTCCGGTTTTTCTGTTCCAAATCAGGGTGGTCTCACGTTGGTTAGTAATTCCAATTGCTGCACAATTATTTGGCGAAAAATCATGGAATGCAGATTGAAGGAGCATTAATGTAGCCGACCAAATTTCTTCACCATCGTGCTCTACCCATCCAGACTGGGGATAGTATTGGGTAAATTCTTTATAATATTTTTTGCAGATTGACGCCTGATTATCCAGAATTAAAACAGTAATGCCGGTTGTTCCAGCATCAATAGAAAGTATGAATGGTTCCAATTTAAACTCCTTAAATTTCATATTAATATATCAACAGTTAATTTACGATTCATGTTAATAGAAACTCCCTAATAATCCGTAAATTATATTGGTAAAATAAAATATAAAAACCCAACTTGAACTAAATTAATGAAAATACTAAGAATAGCTAAAAGATTACGGCATCTTGTATGTCTATTAAATATTGGGTCAATTGGACTTATTGCAGCTAATATGAGCGCCAAAAGTATACTGGATTCTATGACAATGGTCATGCAACCCATTAGTTCTCAGGGGAAAATGGAACAGGAAATTATTACTTCAAGTGATATAAAACGGGTATTTACCTTTAACTATTTTTCAGAAGAAAAAGGAAAAAATGTTCTTATTCGTTATATTGAACCACGCAAAGTAAGACATAATGCTTTTCTGATAAAAAATAATGGGGAAGATATTTGGGTATATTTCCCCCGTACCCGAAGGGTGCGGAAGTTAGCCAGTCATGCTAAGAAACAAAAAGCACAGGGGAGTGATTTTTCCTATGAAGACTTCTCTGGAAGTGAAGAATGGAAAACGGATTATAGAGTGAAGCAGATACTATCTAGTGAACACGAAAATTATCTACTTACCTTAACTCCTAAAATCGACTCCGAAACATCTTATGATTCGCTGAAGATTTATGTAAATAAACTCAATTATTATCCAAGTAGAATGCTGTATTACCAAGATAGTATCCATTTGAAAACACTCCATTTTCAAGATGTACAGGATATTCAAGGGATTCCCACAGCCATGAGTATGCGTATGGAAAACCACGCAGAAGATTCCCAGACCACCATGAGGATTCTTGAGATGGAATATAATGTCGTATTTGATGAAGGTTTTTTTACTGAGCGAAATTTAAAAAAATGATTTGTTTAATTATTTTTCTAATCCCTGTAATTGTTTTTACCCAGGCAGATATTTTCGGATATTATGAATCAGAATATGACCACATTCAGTTGACTGATAAATCGTATAATTTTGGATATAATAAACTCAGGATAGACTTGGAGTCTAGACCATCAGATCAAGTTATGATAGCTGGTAATATCAATTTTCAATTGCCTTATGGAAAAACAGAATGGGACTTTTTTGATTTTATTCCTATGGATACAGTAGAATTTGATGGGGAAGAAATTACTTCCTTTCCTAAATCCTTTATAAATGAAGTATATCTTGACAACATTTATCTAAGGACTTCGTTTTCTAAATTTGACCTGACTATTGGCAGGCAACCCTTATCTTTGGGTACGGGTTATGCATGGAATCCTCTTGATATTTTTAACTATAAGGATTTGATGGATCCCACCTACGAGCAGCCGGGAGTGAATGCTCTTCGAATAGAAATTCCAGTTGCTACTAATAGTGTTTTGGATATCATTCTTGAACCAGATTCAATATGGAATATGAGTAGTAAAATGATTCAGCTGAAATCACATCTAGGTAGTTTTGATTTTAGTTTGAATGGAGGGAGTCAATATCATGTAATTCCAGATGGAAATTCTCATTATATTAGTGATCATGTAATCCTTGGAGGTGGTTCATTTGTAGGAGAGTTCTGGGAATTTGGTTTGTGGGGAGAAACTTTTTGGTCATTAGATGCAGATATTAATTTTGGGGAAGTTGTATTCGGGATGGACCATACTTTTAATAATGGGCTTTATCTCATGACAGAATATTTTCATAATTCTCTGGGAGCAGAGAAAAATGAGGTGACATTTGATCATTATCTATATAGTTTCAGTGGAGAAACTCATAGTCTTATGCAGAATTATATCTTTGCAATGGGAATGTATAATATAACAGATTACATTTCAGCCAATCTTATTTCAATTGGGAATTTAGATGATGAAAGTTTTATACTTGCTCCTCAACTAAATTGGGATGCATTTGAAGATGTGACTGTAGGAGTGTGGGCCGGTCAATCCTTTGGTGAAAATGAGACTGAATTTGACATCCAGGATTTAGCTATACGTTTTAGGATACGGGCATATTTTTAATGATACATCGAAACATCCATTATGCGTAAAAAATTCTTAAATTTAATAGCCCAATGGTGCGTTATCCATACCTGGTGGATGACGGTAGCGGTCTTGCTATTAACCCTATTTTTTGGATATAGAGCCAGCACCTTGCAAATGCGTACGGGCTTTGACAGTCTTCTCCCAGGAGATAATCCCCGTACAGCCGAATTTAACCGCATTTTAGAGGAGTTCCAAAACGAGTCCAATATTATGCTGCTAGCCAAGGGGCCCGAGGATAGTCTAAAGTCTTATGCCCGTGGCGTGAAACCCCTATTGGAAGATTTTGATGAATGGGTAGCCAGTGTGCATATTCAAATTCCAGAAGATTTCTATCGACGCAATGCATTAAAGCTTCTTCCGCCAGGTCAATTGGATAGTTTTGGTAGTATGTTTTATGATCCCAATTTGGTGCCATTTTTACATAATCTAAATAATTCATTCGAAGGAGAATATCAAGGAAACGATGAAGCACTGAATTCACGAAAAGATGAATTGGATGCTGTCCGATTTTTGGATGGTCTAGAAATGTTTGTAGAAATACAATCTGCCGTAATGAAGGGGGTGTCTGATGGGGAAATAGGTCAAAAAGCTGTAGATGCCATTACCTTTGGAGAGACTTATATGCTGTCTCCAGATAAGGATATGATTTTAATTTTAATCGAACCTACTTTTAATATGATGATTGATCCTGCTGAGCTTCAAAGGTCAGTTAATGGAATCGAGAAAATAATTAAAGAAGCTAGCGTTCCTTATGGAATAACGGCGGGCCTAACAGGTTCAATGGTATTGGGAAGAGATGAGTATGAAGCCTTTACTTCTGATTCATGGACAGTTTCAATTTTAGCATTAATAGGCATTTTTATATTGTTTGTTATCTCTTTTAGAATGTGGGTGAGTCCGCTATTGGCAATCCTCACAGTCATAATGGGTGTGACTTGGGCAATGGGGTTTTCAAGTTTTTTGGTGGAATATCTAAGTATGATGACTGCCATGATGAGTATCATTCTAATTGGTTTGGGTATTGATTTCAGTGTACATATAATTTCAGGATACACCGAAAAGCGGAATCAGGGATTGGATGTTCAAATATCAATACAGGAAACACTTTTACGCTTTGGCCCCGGGATAATTACTGGCGGTATTACAACCGGTTTGGCATTTCTTACATTGATGATTTCAGAAACTGTAGGCATGCAGGAAATGGGATTAATGGCAGGTGTGGGACTCATTTTTACCATGCTGGCTACTATTATTATTTTACCAACAATGTTGATTATCAGAGAGCGATTACTTAAAAACTTTAATAAAGCTCTGCCCCCCAAAGATGTATCCTATCCATTCTTAGGCAGGATCGCCGAGTTTACGGCAAAATATCGTTGGATTATGGGAATTTTCTTCCTGCTATTTACGGGTTTTCTTTTGAAACGGGCTGTAAATATGTCCGTTGATTATAATTATTTAAATATGGAGCCTGTAGGATTGGAAAGTATTAAGCTTCAGGAAGAACTGATAGAAGCATTTGACCTGTCCTCTGATTTTGTCATGTTTACCACGGATAATTTGGATGATGCCAGAGACCTTACCAGGCAAGCCCGGGAAATGGAAACTGCTGGGTGGGTGGAAAGTATTTCTGATTATCTCCCTGACTCAGATGGGTTAGAGAAACAGTATAGATTTCTAAAGGATCTCAGGCGGAATTTGGAAAACAGAGAGATCAGGAAACAAATGTCATCTCACGATGTAAAAATGTATCGAAAAGAGCTGGAACGATTAGAAGCAAATATTATTGAATTACAAGATTTGGCATTCTTAGGAGGACAGGATAAAGTTTATAATAAGGCTGTAAAATTAGTGGGAGAAGCTGGCGATAGTTTGGCACGTGGGAATATTACCCAATTTATAAATGCGCTTGACACGGGATTAACCAAAATTGAACTCACCTATTTTCAACAGAAATTCTCCACTTCTTTTAAATCCACAATTATTGACATGGCAAATACAGAGCCTCTTACCTTAGATAATCTTCCTAGTGATATCAAAAATCGTTTTACAGGGAACAGCGGTGATATATTTATTATTAATGTTTATCCTGAAAAGAATATTTGGGAAGATGCCCGTTTTCTGTACCGTTTTACTGAGGAAGCAACAGAGTTGAGTGAGAAAGCAACGGGACTTCCACCAATTTTTGTAGAGCTAATGGATATTATGAGTAAGGATGGCAAAAAAGCTACCTATTTGGCGATCATGGCCGTATTTGTGGTATTGCTTCTAGATTTTCGCAGCTTGAAATATGCATTGATTGGAATGGTGCCCCTCATTTTTGGTGCCATTTGGATGACTGGGATTATGGAAATTTCAGGTTTACAGTTTACCATGATGAATATCCTTGCTGTACCACTCATTATTGGCATAGGTATCGATGATGGACTACATATTCTTCACCGTTGGAAAATGGAGAAGAATTTGGATATCGTCTATAGATCAACTGGAAAGGCAATTCTGCTCACATCACTTACAACTATGTTGGGCTTTGGTTCTCTTTGGTTTGCCACGTACAGAGGGTTGGGGAGTATGGGAATTGCATTATTTATTGGTGTGGGCACCTGTTTTTTAGCGACTCTATTTATTATACCTGCCATATTGGGCATGCGAGATAGATAATAGTACCATTCAGTTTTGAATTAGCATTTATATTTTTAATTAACCTTTTTTATAATGAAATTTAGAGAAATAAAACAGCACCATATACCAGCCATCATTTCTATTATGGTCTTATTTATTATGGATAGTCTGGCTTTTTATTGTGCCTATTTGGTAACAGAAAACATGGGGATTGAATTTGTTGGCATCAAATATCCTTTTCGAGTATTTATATTTATCATCTTTCTCATATATATTTCCAAATGCTATAATCCCTCTCCCATAGTATCTCGATCTTATGAATCAAAAACCATTATTCAGTTAATTTATTTAATTGGCATTGTCTACATATGTTATAGAATATCTTCAAAATCAATCAGTATAGATAAAGCTCAATATGATTTAGTTTTTCTACATTCATTTATTTTTATAGATATTTTATTTCGATTATTAGTTCGCAGCACACAACGATATTTTTTAACCAAAGGATATGGAGGGCGTGCAACAATTATTGTAGGCTCTAGTGAAGATGCCTTTAACTTGGCGGATGAAATGAATAGAAATCTTTCTCTTGGTTTTGTATTGCGGGGTTATTTTAATGAATCTGAAAATATACATATGAGTCGATATTGTAACTATCTTGGGACGCCGGTAGAAATCAAAACATATTTGGATAACCATAATATAAATGAGATGATTATTGTATTAGATAGCCATGAACACGAAAAACTATTACAAATTATTGGCAAGTTTAACTTGTATGATATTTGTATAAAAATAATTCCAGACATGTATGAAGCCATTACCGGGCAGGTGCGTATTGAAACCATTCGAGGGTTGCCTCTATTAAATATTAATCCTGATATTATTACTGAGTATCAACTTTTTCTTAAACGATCCGGAGATGTTTTTCTTGCAATTACAGCATTAATCCTATTTTGTCCATTTTATTTATTAATTGCACTTTTAGTTAGAATGAGTAGTTCAGGCACAATTTTATATAAGCAGGTACGTGTGGGCTTACATGGAGAACCCTTTGTATTAATTAAATTTCGAACTATGTTTGATGATTCTGAAAGAACTACGGGGCCTATTTGGGCAGAAGAAGATGATCCTAGAGTTACTCCCATTGGAAAAATCCTTCGAAAATATCATTTTGACGAAGTACCCCAGTTATTAAATGTTTTATGGGGAGATATGAGTATCATAGGTCCCAGGCCTGAAAGACCAAAAATTATTGAAGAATTATTGAGGGATATCCCCTATTATTCCCATCGCTTAAAGGTTAAACCTGGTATTACTGGATGGGCTCAAATTATGGGTGCCTATGATAGGAACATAGGCGATGTCCATAATAAGTTGAAGCATGATTTTTACTATATTGAAAATATGTCTATATTATTGGATTTAAAAATAATATTTATGACATTATGGGTAGTGTTAAGAGGTGAGGGGAATTAAATTTAATTTTACAATCAGCCATTTTTATTGGAAAGAATTGGATTGCATCTTTGGAAGCATTTGTGAACCTAATTAAATTTGATTTCTATAAATATACAAAATTTCAGGGATTGAGATGTTATCACTAAAATATATTCGGGACAATTTAGATTATGTGCAAAATTCTTTGACCCAAAAAAAATCGAATATTAACTTATCTATATTATTAGATTATGATAATCAACGTAAAAGTTGTTTAAAAGAGGTAGAAAAATTAAGAGCTGAAAGGAATAAAGTATCTGTTTCAATTGCTCAATTGAAAAAAGCTAGGAAAGATGCTCAAGATGATATATTGGCAATGCGTAATGTATCTGACAGGATAAAAGATATTGAGGTTGAACTTAAGAAAATTGAAGACAATATTGCTAAAGACATTTATTATGTTCCTAATATTGTTCATTCTTCTGTACCAGTAGGGAAGAATGAAACATCTAATGTTGAAATTAAAAAATGGGGAGATGTCCCTGACTTTTCATTTACTCCCAAAGATCATTTAACTTTAGGTGAGGACCTCAGACTTTTTGATTTTAAGCGTGCTGTTAAAATGGCTGGGTCAGGATTCTCCCTTTATACAGGAATAGGATCAAAACTGGAACGTGCATTAATAAATTTCATGTTAGATTTTCATATTTCCGAACACAATTATACGGAATTGTTGCCACCTTTTCTTGCCCATACAGATGCAATGCAGAATACAGGTCAATTACCAAAATTTAAAGATGATATGTATCAAATACCGGAAGATTCTCTATATTGTATTCCTACTGCAGAGGTGCCCGTTACCAACATTCATCAGGGAGAAATAATACCGGAATCAGATCTACCAAAAAAATATGCTGCATATAGTGCATGTTTTAGGCGTGAGGCTGGTAGCTATGGAAAAGATACAAGAGGTCTCATTCGTGTTCATCAATTCAATAAAGTAGAATTGGTAAAATTTGTCCATCCAGACAAATCTTATGAAGAGCTTGAATCATTATTAGAAAATGCTGAAGCAATTCTTCAAGCATTAGGGTTACACTACCGAGTTCTTGAATTATGTTCTGGTGATCTTTCTTTTTCTGCAGCAAAATGCTATGACATAGAGGTCTGGTCTCCTGCAGAAAAAAAATATCTTGAGGTCTCAAGTTGTAGTAATTTTGAAGACTTTCAGTCCAGAAGGGGAAATATTCGATATAGAAAAAATAGTACAGGAAAATCAGAACTTCTTCATACCTTAAATGGCTCTGGTGTCGCAACACCTCGATTAATGGTGGCATTATTAGAAACCTACCAACAGGAGGATGGAACAATTAAGTTGCCTGCTGCATTACATCCGTTTATGAATATGGACATAATATCAATCCTATGAGAGTGATCTGGTTTCTTATTAATTTGCTATTATCTATAAGTGTATGCTCTATACCAATTATTGCAGTTGGTTTGTTTGATAAAGGGAAATATTACACAGGTAAATTGATTAAGATGTGGGCACGATGGGTTATATGGTCAACTGGCATCCAATATGAAATAGATGGATTGGATAATTTAAATTTAGATAAGCAATATATATTTATGAGTAATCATGAAAGTGCCTTGGATATTGTATTAGGACTTGTTGCCATTCCTTTTAATATAGTATTCTTGGCAAAAAAAGAGTTATTTAGAGTTCCAATATTTGGATGGGCAATGAACTCTGCGGGAATGATTAAAATTGATAGACAGAATCCAGAAATTGCCAGAAGATCGGTGACTGGAGCTGTAGAAACACTTAAACATTCTTCATTTTCTACTCTCATTTACCCTGAAGGTACCCGATCAAATGGGGAAGAATTGCTTCCTTTTAAAAAAGGAGGATTCATATTGGCTATTCGGACTCAATTTCCTGTGGTTCCTATTACCATTCTAGGTGCTGGCAATGTATTGCCAAAGGGTACACTGGCTATTAAGAAATCTCATATAAAAATTATTATAGATGTTCCTCTAGAAACTCAAGGGTTGGAATTAAAAAATAAGGAAATTCTACTACAAGACTGCAGAAATATTATCCATCAAAATCTCATTCAATCTAATCATGGTCACAATGCGAATTATAAACTATATTCAACCTGAAATCACATCTCATACTCCAAATAATTATATTTCTGAGGAATCAGATTATTATGTGGAATATGTCCATTAATTAAAATTTAACAATTGGAGTAATTATTAAGAATATTACACTTATATTTATTCAAACGGTATTTATATTTAAGATGTTATTTGCCACAGACAGCTTGCAAGCCGAAGCTGTGCATTTACCTTTACCGGATATTGCTGATAGTGGCATCATTGAAATAACCTTACCTCCAGAAATGAATTTAGATGTTGTGCCTGAAGAGGATATATTTGATGCCCAAATAGCTGAAGCCAAAACTATTTATGCCGAAGCAATAATATCCGATCTTACGGGAGATACATTAGAAGCTGCTTATCAATTTGAGATGTTATTTGAATCACTTTCACATATTGATGAGCTAAGTGCTCACGATGAATTCCAAACCCTAGAATTCAACCGATTACTCACTGCTGCAATTGATTATTATGAAGACGAAGCGGTAACAATGGATAAAGTTGAAACGGGGTTTTCCGTAGCGGTATTAAAGGATAAACTTGATGAATATATTTATGGACAAACACTTGAAGATTTAGAATATGTAGAAGAGCGAGTCGAAATTATTCCAGGCCATATTCCAATTACTTATAATCAGAAAGTGGCTAGCATTATTAAATTTTTTCAAAATGAAGGGAGATCTAGTTTTCAGAAATGGCTCAATAGAATGTCTAGATATAAGCCCATAATTTTACCAATATTAGAAGAAGAAGGGGTGCCGCCAGAATTGTTTTATTTAGCAATGATAGAAAGTGGTTTGAATCCAAAGGCTTATTCATATGCTCATGCATCCGGTGTGTGGCAATTCATATCTTCAACAGGAAAAGTTTATGGATTGAAGAAAAATTGGTGGGTAGATGAACGGCGTGATATAGAAAAGGCAACTCATGCAGCAGCTAGGTTTTTAAAGGATTTACACAAAGAATTTGATGATTGGTATTTGGCATTTGCAGCATATAATTGTGGTCCTTCAAGAGTGAAAAAAACAATCAAGAGGCAAGGAACAAGGGACTATTGGAAGCTTACTCGCCTCCCACCACAGACACGGAATTATGTCGCTAATATTATGGCTGCAATTTTTATTTCTAATAATCCTGCTAAATACGGTTTTTCTTTAGTTAAAGAGAAAAAAATGGAATGGAATATTGTTGAAATTGATAAGGCAGTAAGCTTACAAGTTATTAGTGAATGTGCAAAATTAGATCCAGTTATCCTGCAAAATTATAATCCAGAATTGAAACAAGGCACTATTCCCCCCATAGAAAAAGGAAAACCTTATGCATTTAAAATGCCAATTAATGCTTCACCAGCATTTGACTCTCTTTTTGCTGAAGTAGAAATTGAAAAATTTCAGGAAGTTCTTTTTTTAGAACATAAAGTAAAAAGGGGTGAAAGTTTATGGCTTATTGCTAGAAAATATGATGTGAGGATTAAAGATATTGTTGCTGTTAATAAATTGGCAAAAGCAAAATATATAAGACCGGGGCAAAGATTGCAAATACCTGCCGAAGGCTATGATCTCTACCGAAAGTTAGCGCTAACAAATTCTACAGGGCCTAAACAAATATATCATACCGTACGCTCTGGAGACACGCTCAGTGAAATTGCAATGTCATATCGCACTTCAGTAGGTAAAATTAAAAAATGGAATGGACTTAGGTCTGATAGAATCTATCCTGGACAAAAATTAAAAATATGGACAAAAGCCTGATGAGTAAAAATCGAAATTATTCATACTGGATTATTGGATTAATTGTTTTTATAATAATTCTTTCAATTATTCCATGGGAGGATGTGACACCTTCGGGACCTAAGGTGGGTATTGTTGAAATTAATGCACCCATTACCAGTTCCAAAAAAGTAGTGGAAGATCTCAACTACTTTAACAGGAAATCTAATATTGTTGCTATTGTTATTCGGTTGGAAACACCTGGAGGAGGTGTAGCTGCAAGTCAAGAAATTTATGAAAAAGTTAGAAAGATATCACAAACTAGTCATAAACCAATCATTGCATCCATGGGGGGTGTGGCTGCATCAGGTGGTTATTATATTGCCTTAGGTGCAGACACAATAATGGCGAATCCCGGTACGGCAACAGGTTCTATTGGCGTTATTATGTCATACCCTATAGTAGGTGATCTGATTGATAAAATGGGAATCCAATACACAACCATTAAAAGTGGAATTCTTAAGGATTCGGGATCACCCTTTAAAGATATAACTAAGGAAGAAAGGGTCTATTTTCAAGGCTTAATCGATGATCTCCATAATCAGTTTTTATCTGTAGTAGCGAATGAAAGAAAACTCCCTCTTGATATTGCAGGAAATTTATCGAATGGTCAAGTTTATTCCGGAAAACAAGCCGTAGAAAATGGATTAATTGACATGTTAGGAACATTTGAAGATGCAGTACTTCTTGCTGCCCATAAATCTGGATCTAGTGAGAAACCTGAAATTGTTTATCCGCCCAAGAAGGAAAAGGGTTTGTTAGATATGCTTTTCGGGGATATATTGCCAAGCTCTACTATAGGTAATTTGTTTATGTTTCCAGTGCCAGAGTATAAATTACCATACAAGATAAAATGACAAAATCTGATATTATAAAAGAAGTTGCTGATGGAACTGGTCTCACAAAGGTTGAGATAGAAGCTGTATTAGATGGAGTAATCCTCAGTATATCAGAGGCCTTGAAACGGGGTGAGCGTGTGGATTTACGAGGTTTTGGCAGTTTCATAATTAAACAAAGAGCTGCCAGGGATGCAAGAAATCCTGCCACTCGAGAAATCGTCAGATTAAAGGAGCGATTTATACCGGCTTTCAAAGTTTCAAAAATTTTAAAGAATGTTGTAAATAAATCATTATTAAGAGGGTTTTAAAATAAAGGGAAAAATATGCCTTGTGGAAAAAAACGTAAAAAGAAAAAGATGAATACTCATAAGCGAAAAAAACGTTTACGGGCAAATCGTCATAAGAAAAAGAAATAATTTAATTTTTAATCATAAAACTTATGATTAAAAATTAAATTAATTATGCCGTCAATTTGAAGTTGAGTTGGCGGCATTTGTATTTTATGAATATAGCTGGTCATTCTATTCTTACCATTACACAGGTTGCAAGCCAGGTGAAGTATACTTTGGAAAAAAAATATACAAACCTTTGGATTCAGGGGGAGATAGCTTCAAGTAAGACATATCCGTCCGGTCATATCTATTTGACTCTAAAAGATGGACAAAGTGAACTGTCTGCTGTGATATTCTCGCAGTATGCAAAACTGCTGAAACATAAACCTGTAACAGGGTTGAAAGTAACTGTTAATGGTGATCTATCCCTGTATTCAGCCAAAGGTCAGTTTCAATTACAGATAAGAAATTTGTATCCTACAGGTCAGGGTGATTTATGGTTGGCGTACGAGGCATTGAAAGCAAAGCTGGAATTAGAAGGATTATTCGCTCCGGAAACTAAAAAGAAAATCCCTCGTTTTCCCAGTCGAATTGGTATTATTACTAGTAGTGAAGGTGCAGTTCTGAGAGATATTATACAGGTATTAAATCGTCGAGCACCTCATGTATCTTGCCTTATTCATCCTGTTCCAGTTCAGGGAAAAAGTGCAGCTGGAAAAATATCAGAAGCCATTAAACTGATGAACCAGTATGGTAAAATGGATACCCTCATTGTAGGGAGAGGAGGGGGGGGGCTTGAAGACCTTTGGTGTTTTAATGATGAACAGGTTATCCGGGCTATTTATAATTCCAAAATTCCAATAATTTCCGCTATCGGACATGAAACGGACACTACGCTTTCTGATTATGTAGCAGATTATAGAGCTCCGACTCCATCTGTAGCTGCTGAAATCGCATCTGAAGATAGACAGGAAACTATACAATATTTAGATAGTATCTCAGAAAGATTCCAAATAGCATCTAAGCAGATAATTACAAATTATAAAGAAAAAATTGTTAGTCTTCAAAATAGGCATGGTTTTTTTAAACCTCGTTTACTTTTGGAACAATGGAATACAAAGCTTAATGATATGGATTATCGTATTAAGCAGAGTTATAATAGTATAATTAATTCCCAAAAAAAAATAGTGGACTCGCTGCAGGATAAAATATTATTATTGAATCCTAAAACTCAATTAAGAAGAGGGTTTGCAATAGCAATGGATTCTAAAAACAATATCATTTTTTCACCTGATCAAGTTAAAATAAATGAGAATATGAAGATTCAGGTATCCAAAGGAACAATTATGACCAAAGTTAAGAAAGGGGAAATTAACAATGCCTAAAAAACAAAATTTTGAAGATACGCTTTCAGAACTTCAATCCATTGTTCAAAAATTGGAATCTGATTCACTATCTCTTGATAAAATGGTTCATTGTTTTGAAGATGGAATGAAATTAATGAAAATATGTCGAGCTCAGTTAGATGAAGTTGAAAATCGTATTTCTACTTTGGTAAATGAAAATGATGAGTTGAGTGAAAAACCGGGAATTGAACAATCATGATTATTGGATGCACAGGGAATTATCGTAAAGAGGAATTTTATGCTATTCTTCAAAAAGTTTATTCCATTTTGAAAGATGAAAATGTAGAACTTCTCATATCATCAGATTTAGAAAAAAATACAGAGTTTGAAATTCCTAACGAGTATATTATTATGGAATTTTCGCAATTGGTTGAAAAGTGTGATATATTATTTGCCATTGGAGGTGATGGTACAATACTTTCAACTGTACGAAGGCTTGAACAGAATATGAAACCCATAATGGGTATCCATATAGGTGGGTTGGGATTTTTAAGTGAATGTACAGAAAAAAATTTAAAAGAAAGTATAAATAGTATTTTAAACAATGAATGCTTTATATCTCAACGAATGTTATTAGAGGTTCAAGTGTCACCACCTAATGATGCCATTCAAACATTGTGGGCACTTAATGATGTAGTCGTCGATCATGGTCCATCAGCTCGGCTGTTAAAGGCAGAGGTTCAGGTTTCAAATCATTATCTTAATACCTTTGAGGGAGATGGGGTCATATTTTCCACGCCCACCGGAAGTACAGCTTATTCACTCTCAGCTGGTGGTCCTATTATTTATCCTTCAATGGATTCTATTACTGTTACTCCAATTTGTCCCCATAGTTTGTCGGCTCGCCCCATTGTTCTCAGATCTACTGAAACTATTACCATGAGTTTTCCAGAACCTTATGATGGCATTTCACTGGCAGTAGATGGTCAGATAAAAATTCTAATTGATGATCGAACGCAAATTAAAATAAAAAAGGCTAAACACAGTGCCCAAATTGTTTCCCTTCCAGGTAATGGGTATTTTAAAACACTACGGACAAAAATGGGCTGGTCTGGAAATGTTAGATAAGCTCGTTTTTACGTAAAAAAATGAAAAGAATATTAATTTTATTTGGAGTAATAATATTTGGCTGTCGGAGTTCTCCTGAGGTTTCATTTGATAGTTTAAACCAAGCCTTTATCAATTGGTATTTCAAATATCATCCTGTTGAATCCGCGAGATATAATATCAAAATTAAAAATGGCAAATATTCATTAAATACTAAAGCCGAAATGGATGAATATTATGCAGATATTTCTCGATTTCTCATAGAATTATCTCAAATTGATGCCACTAAAATTCCTCCAGATTCACGGATTGATTATGAAGTATTATATTCTCAATTAGAAAAAATGAAATTTATTATTGATGAAATTAAACCATGGGAGTGGAATCCTTTATGGACACTTGATGAACTTTACGATGGAATTTATATCTTGAGTGAACGAGCAGATATAAAAATGGATGACAGGGTAAATGCTGTAAAATTAAGACTAGATAAAATCCCAGGATTATTAAATAATTCGAAGATGCTCTTAACTGCACATTCAGAAATTCATATTATTTATAGTAATGCAAGATTAGATATGTTGGTAAATCTCCTAAAACAATTACCTCTTAAATTAAATTCTGATAATATTACTCTTGACTCAATTGATGAATTGATTGATAAGGCTATTATTGCATTAGATGCATATAAAGTTTGGCTCAATTTTTATCCAGAAAAATTAGAAAAAATTCCATTTCCAGAAGAACTTCGTCTTAATCAAAATGGATTTCACTATTATACGGGTGGTAATTATTTAGCTCCTCATGTTTATAAACTGGCAATGAAAAAACTCAGACCCACTCAAGATAGATTATTTCATTTGACTTTGCCATTTTACCTGAAGGAAAATGACGAACCCGTATGGTTAGACCGTGAAGATACTTTGGAAGTTATTAAATGGGTGATTGAAGATATTAATGATAATTCTAAATACAAGATAAGAAATGATGAAGTATTATCGCAGTTTTATGAATCGTTAACTAATATTGAAAAATTTTGTTATAGTAAGTCTCTGTTGCCCAGAAATAAGAATAAAACTATCCATTTGGAATTTGCTCAAGAATATGCCAATTCTCAAATTCCGGCATTTTTATTCGATAATCATCCAAAACAACATTCTACAGATATTATTTACAATATAAGGCCTCCTGATGATGATTTTGGAGAATATCCTTTAAATAAGCTGGAAATAGATATTATTAATGCACTACATATTGTTCCGGGATATGGAATACAGTTGGGATACTCTCAAGATTATCCATCCATGATAAGGTATTTATTCCCAGATTTAGTGACTTCTGCAGGGTGGAAATCCTATGCTTTAAATATGTTAATTGAAGAAGGGTATGGTGATTGGGAGCAAGAGTATCATATTTTAAAATTGAAAGAAGAAATTTCAATTATAGTTCGAGCCATTATAGAAATAAAATATTACTCTGGTGATATCAGCAGAGATAATGCCATTAAATATCTTACAAAAATGGCATTTATGAAAAAAGATAGAGCAGATATATTATTAATGGAATCGGATTTACATTATTTTTCCGGAACAGCTACATTCATAGGGATAATGGAAATGAGTTCGCTATTAGCAGAGTATAGACGTACCCAAGGCGATAAATTTAAACTTTCGGAATTCCATAGATTAATTTTAAAAGATGGAGTCGTCCCTCTCTTTAAATTGAAAAAAAAGGTGTTGTCGCTGTAATTTTACAGTCTATTTATGAATCTACTTAATCAACATAAGAGTAAATTACACTATTGGGATGCCATTGCCGGAATGGTAGACCAATCTATTGATATTGCTCTCAATCTATCTCAAAGTGGACACCCCGGCGGTTCTCGCTCTAAAGTGCATGCATTAATTGCCACATTGTTGTCTGGTATTATGAAATGGGATATTCGCAACCCCGGCGCAACTTTCGGTGATCGTTTTGTTTTGGTTGCTGGGCATACCAATCCGGCAGTATATGCTACTTTGGCTGTATTTAATGAAGCTCTACGGAGAAAATATAGAGAAACGGGTGATCCAAAATATATAAATCCAATGGGAGAGGAATTTACGCTTTATTGGGAGGATTTACTCACACTTAGAAAACGAGGAGGTTTGTCAGGGCATGCTGAAATGGAAGGGAAAACCCTGTTCTTTAAATATAATACAGGGCCATCCGGGCATGGTGCAGCTCCTGCTGCCGGCCAGGCATTTGCTCTCAAATACAGTGGTGCACCAAATACAAGAGTATTTGCCATGGAAGGAGAAGGTGGGCTTACTACTGGCGTTTCCCACGAAGCCAGAATTTCTGCTTATGGATTGGGACTTGGGAATTTGATTTACTTAGTGGATTGGAATGATTTTGGAATTGACGACCGACCTTTTAGTGATATAAAAGCTGGAAGCCCTGCTGATTGGTTTGAGCCATATGGCTGGAAAGTAGCCGGAACAGAAAATGGAGATAATTTTGAAAGCATACTTATAGCTTTTGAGGAATTATTCAAATCTGAAAATCCAAATCAACCGAAAGCAATATGGATGAAAACTCGAAAGGGCAGGGGATATGGAAAATTTGACAATCTCAGCCATGGAGCGCCTCATAAACAAAATTCTAAAGAGTTTTGGAAAGTTATGGAAAAATTTGGAAATCGCTTTGGAGTCCAATTTGAATATTTAAATATAGAGCCCTCAGCCAATTTTGATATAAATAAAAAACAAATGGCAGATACAATGCATTCAGTGATGTCATTATTTGATTCTATTGACGGCCTCACCGATTATCTTGCAAATCATCTTATTGAAATAGCCGAATCTATTCATGAGAATAATTTTGTAAAAATAGGATTTGAGAACAATCCTCTTATGGATGATACTCTTTACGATTATAAAAATTATCCTGCTAATTTATATCTTAAACCAGGTGAAACTGCACCCAACCGAGCAGCCTTTGGAAATTTTGGTGCCTGGATAAATTCCTATTGTAAAGAAATGTATGGCAGACCGGTAGCACTGGTCTGTTCGGCCGATTTAGCAGGATCAACAAACATTTCTGGATTTAGTAAAGGCTGGAATAATAGTATAGGCTATGGAGTGTATCATCGGGAAGATAATCCTGAAGGAACATTGCTTCCTCAGGGTATTACGGAATTTGCTAACGCAGGGCTCATGACGGGTATTAGTACGGTTAATTTCGCAAATGATCCTTATAAAGAATTCAATGGATATATAACATCCTGCAGTACCTATGGATCATTTTCGTATTTAAAATATGGTGCCTATCGATTATTCAGTCAAATTGCTCAAGACTCTCAATTGAAAGTAGGTAAAACCATTTGGGTTGCAGGTCATTCTGGGCCAGAAACTGCTGAAGATTTTCGAACCCATTTTGGAATTTTTGCACCAGGTGTAACGCAATTATTTCCCAAAGGAAAAATTCTTAATCTCCACCCGTGGGAATATAATGAAGTTCCGGTAATGCTTGGGGCGGCATTGGCTCAGGATATACCTATCATCGTGTTGCACTTAACACGTCCGCCCATTGAAATTCCTCATCGCCTTAATTTGGAGATGCCATCCCATTTTGAAGCTGCTAAGGGCGCTTATGTAATAAAAGATTATAATGATGATAGAGAAAAAAGTGGAGTGGTGATTGTTAGAGGCACAAGTGTTATAAATGAATTATGCTCAATTCTTCCTGAAATTATTGAAAATGGACCCAATATTAAAATTGTAGCTGCATTATCTTGGGGATTATTTAATTCACAATCAGAAGAATATAGGCAGTCAGTTATGAAAGAGGATGAATGGTTAGATTGTATGGTAATTACCAATACTTCTTTAGGAAATATGTCTAATTGGGTTCAACACCCCATTGTAAAGGAATATTCCTTATCTCCTGATTGGGATAATAGCTGGCGATTTGGAGGCAATTTAGAAGAGGTTATCGATGAATCTCATTTATCGGCGCATTGGCAAAGTAAAGCCATCCAAAAATTTGCTAATAAAAGAAAATTACGTATAGATGAACTAAATAATTCAATGCCTGAAAATATATTTGATAAAATGGGGATTGAATGAAAGACAAATTCGCATCACGACTAAAAGATCTTGGTACAGAAACTGCATTTGCGGTATCTCAAGATGCGGCTGAATTTGCAGCTGAGGGAAATAAAGTATATCCCTTCCATTTGGGTGATATAAATATCCCTACACCTGCTAACATTATGGAGGCTGCTAATAAAGCCATGCGAGATGGTAAAACGGGATATAACCCCTCTGTAGGTATTCCTCAATTACGGAATGTCTTAGCTGATTTGGCAGGATCTGAAAGGGGCGTTTTTTATAATCGTGAGAATGTGGTGATACAGCCAGGGGGTAAGCCCGTAATCCCTAAATTTATTCAGTCGCTTATGAATTTGGGAGATGGCGTTCTATACCCAAATCCAGGGTACCCGATTTATGAAAGCCAGATTGAGTTTCATGGTGGTCATGCATTACCCTACGGATTTATCTCGAGCTCAGATGGGTTTAAAATTGATAGAGAAAGGGTAGAGAGTTTAATTGGATCAAATACCCGATTATTTATCTATAATAATTATCAAAATCCTATGGGCGCAGAATCCGATATGGATGAAATGGAATGGGTTGCTGAATTGGCACAGAAGCATGATCTTTGGGTACTCAGTGATGAGGCCTATTTCGAGATTCAGTATAGCGGAAAACCTAAAAGTATTGTGTCAATTCCAGGTATGAAAGAACGAACAGTTATACTTTATACTTTTTCAAAGACCTATGCTATGACAGGTTGGCGATTAGGTGCAGCAATTGGTCCTGAAGAATTAATGAAAGTTTTTGCAAGACTCAGCGTGAACGATGAATCCTGCACTAATCATTTTATTCAATATGGCGGTATTGAAGCTCTCACTGGTAGCCAAAGTGGTGCAGAAGTTATATTAAATGAATTAAGAAGAAGAAGGGACTCTTTAGCTGATATATTAAATCAAATGGAAGGAATTTCTTTATTTACGCCCAATTCGACTTTTTATTTATTCCCTGATGTGACAGATTTATATCGTCATATGGAAGCCCAATCCTATGAGGACTTTCGTTCAAAAATATTACGAGCAACCGGAGTTTCATTTTGTACTCGTGAACATTTTGGGACTCCCTTACCTAATGAAGACCGCAAATATATTCGCTTTGCCTATTCAGGAATTACGGTAGATGATATTGAGGAAGGGATGGCCAAATTGAATGAATACCAGCGCTCATTTAATTCAGTAGCAGCGGTTTAAATATCGCATTAATATCTCTCATCCTAATTTCAAAATAAGCTATTTTAAATAAATGCATCAAATTGAAATAGAATATAAAGGCAATCTCCGCACAGAATCAGTTCATTTAGAATCAGGGCAGAAATTAATAACCGATGCACCTGTTGATAATAAAGGGAAGGGAGAAGCATTTTCTCCAACGGATCTCACTGCCAGCGCATTGGGAAGTTGCATGCTTACTATCATGGGGATTGCTGCTGAGAGGAGGGATATTGATATTAGTGGTGTCCGGGCAGAGATTGAAAAGGTAATGGGAGCTAATCCTCGTCGAATTGTGCAAATTATCATTAATATATATTTTCAGATTAAACTTGCCAAGCATGAAAAAAAAATATTTGAAAAATCAGCTTTATCATGCCCTGTCCATCGGAGTTTGCATCCTGATACTGAAATACTAACCCAATTTCATTACTATAATAAGTAACTATTGTCCAGAAATTTAAAAAGCCCATCCTCCTAGGTTGGGCCTTTATAGTATGACAGTGAAACAATCGTTTCTTTGCCTTACATACAAAATTTAGAATAAAAATGTATAAGGCTAATGTGTCGTATATCACACTTAATAAGAGCTCATATCGATAGTGAGGTTACAGATAGGGTAGGCTCATGCGATATTGGGAATGATCTTACAATTGGCTCACTATGCTAGGTTTACTTTGTAAGTATAAAAAAGCCCCCAGATAACTGGGGGCTCAAAATCAGATCAGGTTAATGGAACCACTTTACCCATCATCTCCTAAGATGATGTTGATAGCCAGAATAATATCCTGGATATTGATACTGCCGTCTCCATTTAAGTCTGCCAGGGCATTTTCATCTTCTACACCTAAAATCATATTAATAATAACAATCACATCTAGGATGTTGATGATACCGTCCATATTTACATCGCCGGGACTGCCCTCCGATTCCATGTATGCAGGCGGGAAGGTAATATCATCTATCCAGGCCGCATCTTCACAGTCAGTGTTGTCACAGTCAGTAGATCCACCTCCACCATCTTTCACATATGACCAGCGGAAGGTATGTTCACCCTCTGTCACATCATAACTTACATTGGTCCAGGGTGATCCACCGGATGTAGTGCTTTGATATTGCCCCTTCAGGGTATTATCAATATAGAACTCCAACCCATCATAGAAATAATTTCCGGATGAAGAGTATTCTGCTGATACACGGTAGTAGAAATCAATTTCACCATCGGCTGTTACATCCAGAGTAACACTTATATCTGAAGACTGGCTGTTTCCAATAGCACCAGATTGTGCGCTTCCAGATCCAGTATATGATTCCGTATTATCTACATCCCAGTTTGCACAGCCGAGTCCACTGCAAGAGAGATTCCAGTCCAGCGATCCCAGGCCGGCTTCAAAATTGGCAATGACCTGTCCTACCGGAATTGTAAAAGTAACATTTTCTTCATAATCTGTTGTAGGTGGTTGATTAGAGTTAACTGTAATTGTAAACTCAGCAATATGACCTATAGGAGTTGATGGACTTGCAGAAACGGACAGGGAAAGAATCTCTGCATTGTCTATCTCATCACCATTATCCCATACATAGGCATTGGTAAAAGACGATTCATTTACAGTAATATAGGAATCGCCCACAACACTAACCATGGGGCTATGAATATCTGCCCCGCCTGTATTTAAAAGATGTACTTCCAGATTTGAAGACACACCGGGATCCAAACTGCCGATAACAGAACTTACTTCAATAACAGGTGCATATGCTGTAAAGTTCAGGCTTGATTCCCAGGTTTCATCATTGGCTGCAATAGTACAGCTGATTTCAAAATCATATTCGTTTGGAACATTGGCATCAACCTCAAACTCAAAACCTTCAGCATTATAGGAGTTATCTGAAGCAAGACTAAACGCAGTGATTGAACCTATTGTAATATTAATATAAGGATCGTCAGTCGTAAGGTTAACCTCAACTCCAGTGGCATCATCGTTTCCTACATTTTCAAAGTTTAAGCTTAAGTCTACTGTTTCACCAAATTGAATAATTTCATCTTCATCATTGGATCCATTTCCCGAAGAAAATGATGAACTTTCTACCATTATATATGGTCCTTCAGGAGATGCGATTAGAATTTCACCAAAATAGGGCTGATGATTCTGGCAGGTGCCTACAATCTGTGCCGTTCCCGGAATAGTTGCACCTGATAGACTAAGTTCAATATTTCCAAAGCGGTCCATTTGTCCCGAACCCAGAATATTTCCGTCATGGGTAAGCCCTACATATGTGTATGGTGCTCCACTAATGCTTATTGATGAACTGCCAATAGGTAAAAATTCCGTATGGCTTAAATTATTTTCTTCTGGAATACCAAAATATGTTGATACTGAAGGATCACCCATGTTATGATATATTTCCCAATAATAATCAACTAAGCTTCCTCCTGCTTCAACTACAGCTAAATTACCTGCTAGCATCAGAGTACTATTAGCAACAGCCCAGTTATCTTCATTATTTTCATGAAACGAACAATCATATGCTCCTGGACCTGTTGCTCCATAAGTTGGGTTCGCAACTATGTTGCCATTACCTACACCCCACCAATAATCTTCATTCCAATATGTACTATTTGTACCTCCAATATAACCAACAGCACCATTATTTTCAGAACGGAGTACAGCCTCACCGAATGACTCTACATCAAACTGTGCAGAATTACAACAATTACCTATCATCAAATTATATTGATGATCATTATATAGACCTGGAACATCGCTTACTGTAAAGCTTGGATCTGCCCATCCAGAAGGACTGCAATGCGCAGTATAATTTGCAAAGCCAACACCTTCATTATAATCTTGAATTATAGCTGCAGCAGCTCCAGCAGCATCAGATGCTGGATACAAATATGTATGTGAAGAAATACCATGATCATTATTAAAATAATAATCAGTACCATAATTTATTTGGCCATTTCCATATGTTGAAGCATAGGAGGCATCCACGCCGGCAACCATAAGAACTTCACTTAAGTATGAAGGGTCGGGCATTTCATATTTTTCATATTCTAACGTTTTGTTAATTTGAGATTGAAGATGACTTAAATTTTGGGCAGAAAATCTACCATGAAATATATCTGGAATCATATCTCCAGACATATCAACATAATATAAATCAGTGGGATGAGATCCTGTAGAACCATTATAGGAAGGCACTTGTGCTATATCTCCTACAAATAAAGCGAATGATGGAGGAGATATATTATTTGAAGGGTTGTTGTATAAATCTTCAATAAAATTTTTAATTGAAGATGTAGAAGATCCAATCTCTGCAGTATTTCCTACTATTACCTGGTAACCTTTTTGAGTTTTCCATTCAATAAAATCACTTAATGCATTGAGAAAAATAGGATTAGTAATTATTACATAAGTGACGGGGTCATTTATCATATCATCTGAACGATCAGGTGTTTGATAATTTGAAATTTGATTATACGCTGCTTCAAAATAAGGGGAATAGTAGATATTTTTAATTTCTTCCGTCTTGGCAAGGTCGGCGCCATCCATGTGAATATTTATTGTAATGCTAGTATATATCCGCAGTATACCTTCTAGAGGATTATAGCCTATCGGCCGAATATTAAGATTAGCAATTCGGATTGCTCGGAGCTGACCTTCAATATTTACAGAGGCCAGTTCTTTTTCAAGCAATGTATTCTTGGAGTATGCATCCGTGTTAATGGTAAAAGGAATATCGCCCGGATTCTGGCTTTTTGATAGGGAGGGCTGTGCCGGATAAATTGGGTTCTCAATCCCCAAGTCTTCCAGCGAATAATCCCGATAAGTGCTTTCTATAATTTCAATACGGGGCAAAGCTTCCTGCGGAATTTCAATGAGGTTATGAATTTCCGGAAGTTCAGGTTCACCTACATCACGGCTCAGGTGAAAATTGGGTAGGGACAGGCGGGTATATTGCCCATCATCTGTCATTTCGGTAAATGTTACAATATCACCTGTAGTTATATTGACATGCATAACAGACGGACTTGCCTGATTTATATCAAATTCTGTCATGTTGCCATTTACTTCTATTACAGAAGTTGCATATATAATTCCCCATAGAAGAATAACAAAAAGGGTCATATTTTTTAACATAGTACTCTCCTTATAAATATGAATAATATTTAGTTAAATTTACGTTTTTTGTACAATTTAACTACAATATATTAACTCTTGTATTATACAGGAGACAACATCGGTTTCAATATGTTACATTAATAATAAAACAGTTAAACTTTGTTACAGAAGTCTCCTTGATACAATAATTTATCTTGACTAACTTCTATTATGGTAAAGACTGCATATATTGGGGTTATTTTGTTATCAATGCTCATCTCACAGGAGTTTGTAGTACAACCGTACCTGCAGAGCCCAACGTGGAGTACAATACATATCCTATGGGAAACAGATTCAGGTAGCGAAAGCAAGGTAGAGTGGGGCAGTTGGCCAACTCTGGGAGAAGTTGCTACCGGTACATCTATTACCAGTTACGGTAGCAATAAGCTCCATACAGTTCAGCTTAAAGGGTTGCAGACGTCCGCTAGGTATTATTACAGGGTTATAACCGGAAATCTCACATCGGATATTTATGATTTTATTATGCCTTCAGATCCAATGGACGAAGCATCTTTCAAGATTGTGGCCATGAGTGATATGCAGAGGGATAATTCTAACCCAAATAAATTTGAAGAAATAGTTCATGATGGAATAATAACCTATTTTACAGATAATTATTTTGGGGATCTGTCTTTAGATCTTCAGATGGTACTAGTGCCTGGAGACCTAGTGGATAACGGCTTAAGCTACAGCCAGTGGGCAAATACTTTTTTTGCGCCGGCCCATCCGCTTTTTGCCCATGTGCCCGTTTATCCGGTACTTGGGAATCACGAATCAGATACTGATTACTATTTTGATTATTTCCATCTTCCGGAAAACGGCACTGAAGGATATGAAGAACACTGGTGGTATACGGATTATTCTAATCTGCGGGTAGTGGGTATCGATTCAAACCCCGGTTACCAGCTGGATGTTCAGCTTGACTGGCTGGAAGATGTACTTGACGATGCCTGTTACAAAGCTAATATTGATTTTGTATTTGCTCAGCTTCATCATCCCTATAAATCAGAGCTTTGGCTGGCTGGTGAAACCGACTATACAGGTGAGGTTATATCTAGAATGGAAAGCTTTACTGAAGAGTGCGGAAAACCCAGCATCCATTTTTTCGGCCATACCCATGGGTATTCTAGAGGCCAGTCAATGGATCATGAACATCTCTGGGTTAATGTTGCCACGGCTGGAGGGAATATTGATTACTGGGGAGAATATGCCCAGGCAGACTATCCGGAATTTACCGTTTCCCAGGATGAATGGGGCTTTGTCATGGTGGAAGTACAGGCAGGTGATGACCCTGGTTTTCTAATGAAGCGTATCAGCCGGGGCAATGAAGATCAATTTCGAGATAATGAGCTGAGAGACGCAGTCCATATTCGCCTGCATAATGAAATGCCGGATACTCCACTCGGGATATATCCATCAGGCAGCGGAATAGATCCGGATATGATTATACTTCAGGCAAACAGCTTTATAGATGCCGATGGTGACGAAATCATGGCGTCTCATTTCAGGCTGTATGCAAATTGCGATACTCTATCTACGCCCATAGAAGATGAATTTATAAATCGGGAAAACTGGTATTATTATGAGAATACCCAGGAATCTGTAGAGATGAGCATCCTTCCTATATCGCCCCTGAATGGAAATTCTGCTTACTGCTGGCAGGTTCGGTACCGAGACAGCAGCCTGGGTTGGAGCGCATGGTCAGAGCCGATGAGTTTTGAGACCTCAGAGTCTCAATATTCTGATAACCTGCTTTTAAACCCGGGCGGTGAGTCAGGAATAGACAGTTGGACGGTGACGGAAGGTTATATGGAATCGTTGGAGGCATATGTATGTGATGGGGTTGAGCCTCATAGCGGAGATTATTATTTTATACTTGGTGCGCTTTGTAATACAGCATCCTACTCAGAAGCATACCAGGAAATAGATTTGTCTGCCTATATGGATTGTATTGATCAAGGGTTGGCCTATGCAGATTATGGAGGCTATCTATCTGATTGGGGTGGAGATGATCATCCAGAGATGACTATTGCATTTATGGATGAAAATGGAAATGAAATTGATGGAGCTGAAATTCTCGGAACCTATAATGCCTTTTGGACATTACTTTCAAATGAGATTCAGATTCCTGTTGGAACTCGTTCTATACATATGATTCTAATGGGGACAAGATATGCAGGCGATGATAACGATAGTTACTTTGATGATCTTTTCCTGAAAGTTTGGCAAGATGAAGACTGTATGAATACGGGCATTTTGGGTGATTTAAATCAGGATGATATGCTGAATATCCTAGACATCATTATTATGGTAAATATTATTCTGGAATTGGATGATTATGAATCTTTAGCAGACATGAATGGGGATGGAATTATGAATATCCTGGATGTGATTACACTGATAAATGCGATTCTGGAACATTAATTTTAGGTTAAATTTTAATATGATCTATGCATATAAAAAGCTGATTATACTTTTGCTTTTTCCATTTCTATCCATGCTATCCGGTCAGGAATGTGACAGTGGTTTTGTATGGCTGGAAGATGTGCCTGTTGGATGCGGGGGTGAACATAACTGTTTCTATGAGGCAGACTTAAATGTTCTTCAAGCGCTCATCGATAACAGCTCTGAGACAATTAATATGTCCCTTGACGATAATGAAGATGGTATTATGGAGCCCGTTGAACTTGGATATATGGAATGGGTAGAGGGAAGGTTAGTTGCTCTGGACTGCTATTTATCTGGCATTATGCCCTGCAATCTATCGGGAAACCTTCCTGAAAATATCGGTAGCCTGGATCATTTGGAAGCCCTGTGGCTGAGTGGAAATCAACTGTCGGGTGAAATACCCGAGAGTATGGGAGATCTTCTAAACCTTGAACTTTTATATCTATCAGACAATCAGTTCTCAGGTTCTATTCCAGAAAGTCTTTGCAGCCTTAATGTTGACTGGGGTGGAGCCAATAATTGGGGCGTGGAGTATTTTAATATCTGGGGGAATGAAATATGTCCACCATACCCGTCGTGCATGGATGCTGACATTGTAGGAGAACAGGATACTGCCGGATGCATGGCGGGATGCACTGATCCCATTGCCTGCAACTATGTAGAAGAAGCTTTTGAAGATGACGGCAGCTGTATTTATCCTGATGAATGCGGTATCTGCAATGGCGAAAATAATTCTTGCTCATCAGAAAATGTACATTTCATTGGAAACTGGAATGGTGGACATGATGAAACTGCTCTTGCAGATTTTCTGTATGACTGGGGTTATACCCTTCTGCCCTATAATGACATCTGGGGTTATACAGATGAAAACGCAGTGGAATATGCCCTTATTGGCGCATGGGACGGCACCCATATTATCGATATAACCACAAACCCCAGTAATCCGGAAGAAATTGCATTTATCCCTGGAAGCTTTTCCACGCATCGGGATATTAAGACCCATGGCCATTATATGTATGTTGGTACGGAAGCTAATCTTGGGGATCCTGCCCTGTTCCCTGAATGGATTCTGGATCCGGAAGGCGTTCAGGTTGTAGATATTTCTGATCCTGCAAATCCTGTTTTAATAAATGAATGGGATGAGATTTATCAGTCTCACAATGTCATGGTGGACGGAAATGGCTATTTATATGTTATTGGTACGGATGTTTCAGATGACCTGATTATCCTGGATTTAGCTGACCCTGAAAATCCTCAGAAAGTGGGGGGATGGTCCTATTATGATGGGCCCTCTGAAGAAGGCTACCTGCATGATGTCTGCATCTATGAAGATATCCTCTATGGATGTGGAATATATGTAGATCGTATGTATGCCTTTGATATTTCGGATAAAACAAATCCTCAGCTTATACATGAATGGAGCGGCATTCCCTGGGCGCATGCCTGCTGGGTTTCAGAGGATGGGAATACCCTTTTCACGGGCTCAGAAACTGTTAATGGGCACATAATGTCATGGGATGTAGCTGAGATTGAATCTGGCAATGTGAACCTATTGGATGAATGGCTTCCGCCAAGCGGTGAGAGCTGGTCAGCGCATAACCTTTTTGTAAAAGGTAGTTATCTCTACATCAGTTATTATGTGTATGGCCTGCAGATACTGGATATTTCAGATCCAGCTAATTTAGTTAATGTGGGGTTTTATGATACCCTGGAAGAAACAGAGGGTATGTCAATCTATAGCGGGGTGTGGGGCGCCTTCCCCTTTTTCAGCAGCAACCGTACCATCATGTCTGACCGGGTCAATGGTCTTTATATTTTACAAGATACTTTATCTGTGAGTTTAGGCGATGTAAACGGTGATGGAATGCTTAATATTCTGGATATTGTCATTATTGCCAATATCATCCTGGGAGCCGCAGAATATGTTCCAGAGGCCGATGTAAACCAAGACGGACAGCTGAATATATTGGATATTGTCACACTGGCAAATATGATTCTGGATTAATAATTATTATATTGAAAACATTCGTATTAAAATCTATTTTTTCACTAAGTATTTTAATTACTTTTTTTGCTTGTGATATTTTTAATGATGATAATGAAGAATTCAAGCAGGATTGTGAATTAATTAATAGTCAGAACCTTGAAAATTGTAAATCAGGCAGCAGTGATTATAATTATTGTCTGACAGATATTAATCCCAATTCATGTACTTATGGTAAAGATATTGGGAAAAGTATATTTACCAATCAGGTGACTGTTCACTATTTTGGCCATCAAACCTGAAATCTATGTGAAGCCCGGGTCGGGAACCTGGATGCCCTTTATCAAGATCTTTTAAACGCAGGTATTATTAATGTCAGAATTATTGCCATTGGTAAAGGGCAGTATAGCGGACATAATTCAAATTGGACTGAAGGGAGCTTAATTCCTATAGTTGCCGACCCGTCTCCAAATACTTTATGGACATCTTGGGGTGCCAGTCAGTGGGATGTATTTTTTCTTGATTCGAGTGGTGAGTATGTTACTGATTTCAATATAAAAGATTGGGACTATAACAAAGTCTACGATCAAATTAAGGAGATATTGTCTGAATAAGCAAGAGTACTTTAGGTTCTGTTCCACGCCTAACAATCAGTAATAATATAATTAGTCTGTGAATAATAGGGAGTTAGTTATTTTCCTTCCTGGTATTCATTTATGCTAAAACTAAAAGAAACACAGGCAGGAATCATCCACAATACACCATTAGTGTCACTAAAGGCCCAAGCCACCAAAAACATAATTGAAGCAAAAAACCACATATAAACTTTAAGTACTTTCTTTATTTTAGCCCCTGATTAGATATATAAACTTAATATGCTTTCAATAAATAAAAAAGCCCTACAAATGCAGGGCTGAAAGTTTGTTTAGAGAGAGCTATTTGTGATAGTGACATTGGTACACAACTTCTACTTGTATAACACTACATATTTTATCAATACAAGTTTCTACTCCTTCACCAAATATTTCTACTTCTTTATACCTCCAGTATTGATATTTTTCTATTGCTGTTTTTAAAGCATCATCCTATTGAATATCAAGATTAGACAATACACCAGTATATGTATAAGACATAGTAATAGTTGCAATTGCTTTATATCCAGCTATTGGTGATAAATATATAATTTGAGGTTTTCTTAAAACACCCAACAATAAGTAATAATATATCCTGCGAATTTTAAGGGATATATTTGACACCAAACCAAGGGGAGCTTTCCAAAACTGAAATAAAATTATTTTTATCGTCTTCGTTTGTAATATCATTTACAACCATCTGTGCGTTCCATAAGTTCTTTAAAGATTCATACTTACTGCCTATAGCGGCATTTGCACGTGCTAATGCCTCATAAGCATATGCGCGATCAGAATCTTTTAAATTTTGTTCTATAGTTAGCTTCTGGGTTTTTTTTGCATGAAATAAAGCTTCTTTTGATTTTCCTGAAACAGCATATACATGTGACAACAGCCATTGTCCCCTCTGTTCATTTATAGGTTTATATTTGTGTGACTTTCTCCAATGATATAATGATGCGTGAGCAAAGCTTATCATACGTGCATCATCCCTCTCATTTCTACCCTCTTTCTCAAGCAGATTCCAAGTTTGTATATTCATTTCAATACCCATATCATGGTGCATTTTTTGTTCATAACTCACTTCATTCATTTTAACCCCTTATTAGATATATGATGAGAAGTTATGGTGTTTGTAGATTTTAAATTTTGATGGCCGTCACAAATTTTAGCGGAATAAAAAAGCCCCACAAATGCAGGGCTTTAAAGATATTATGATAACATATGTTTAGATATCAGAGAAGGTTCTATTCAGTGCCTTTATTTGCACAGCAAGGTTTATTACAATTAGTACCACATGGTTGTTTGGTTGGTTGTTTATTTAAACCACATGGTGATACTTGCCCTGATTTATTTCCACAACAACTTGAGCTTTTATTATTACAACAAGTAAGGTTAATTACTGCATAGGTAAAAACAGCAAGAAATAGATACTTCCATAATAAATTCAGCTTGTCCTTAATTTCCATTTATATCTCCTTAATTAATGGGTTAATTTAAAGTATAATTAGCCTACAAATCATAACAGTTTCTTTATAGGGGGATATATTGTCTAGTGGAGTAAGGGTTGGATATTGTGATTTAAAAATAAAACCTAACAATAAATCTAGGAATTAACATATTCTGTTTGCTTGTTATGGAATATTCTTCTTCTTTTTCTTCGATCGTAACCATAGTATACATGCCTTCTCCACCAAAAGAAAAATTATCTGAAATGTAGTATTCAGCGCCTATTGTTGGCGCAATAATTAAATTCTCCGAATCTTCACCACAACTGTTATAATAATAATTGTTATTATTAGAATCGTCTTCATCACATTCATGCCAATTTTTGCCAAACCGTATTCCATAATAAGATCGGGTTTTCCCTCTTCTTGTTGGCTTTAATATGCCAATTAATAATGTTAAATCTGATTCTGAGGTTTCAGAATCATCAAGAGAATAATCATCGTAATCAGTTTCTGTTGATGAAGAGGAATACATAATTAGGGGTTCAATGAGCAATGAACCAGATTTAATAGGTACATATATTCCCAAGGATTCTCCCCCCCCCCCATCTTGCATAAATACAGATGGAAAAGTATGGAACTCGA
>JASMKZ010000080.1 GCA_030748955.1 Fidelibacterota bacterium
GGCGCCCACACAAATATCACCATTAAAAGCGCCTACCCAATCATCTGGTTCTATAGGGATTCCATCCAGAGTTACACTTTCAAAGAAGTAAGCAGACTGCTGGGTAGATTGGTTAAATGCAAATTCAGATGGACCATCGCCACCGCCATCATCATAGGTAAAACCCATATCCTGACCAACGGGGTCGGATACGATGATTCCACTGAGACCCGTTGGAGTACCAGCGACATTTAATACAACTAAAGTTCCACTTCCAGCAGAAATCGTTGCACCTGTAAAAGAAAAACCAAGTACCATTGATCCAGCTGTTGAAACCACAAACCCTGCACTACCAGCCGAACCACCAGAGGCGCTAGTAACAGTTGCACCATCTACATTAAACTGGAACCCCCCCATATCGCCATCACTTATATAGTTGACATTCCAGGCGTCATCACCATTTGGGTCAAGACTGAGAGTATTGGCAGAAATAGTGCTAACAGACAGTAACAGCAATGTCACAGTTATTATATTTTTCATCTTCATTTTGAAATTATGTTGCATTCTTTTGTTTATTCACCTAAAATGTTTGTTAAATATATCCCCCCCTGATCCTATTCCCGAGTGTCAGCCATCACAAAATTTATGCTTTGGTCATTTACTCTTTGTCTGTACCCTGAACTGTGTGGTAAAATCATCATAAATTAGACGATCACCTAAATCATCAAAGAATTTACCAGATTTATATTGAATATTGTACAAAGTCCGGTCAATATCAACCGAACCTTCTCCGGTAAGGATGTTTTTAGATTGGGTCAAAATAAAGGGGAACTTAATTTCATGAGTTATGCCCCTAATAGTTAAATCTGCAATAACCCCTTCATGGATTGTTTTATTCTCATCCATAATTGTGGTTTGTCTTTTTATTTCTAATATGGCATGTGGGAAAGAATCCGTATGGAAAAAATCTTCATCTTTTAGGTGGCCTTCTATTTTCTGTTTCCATTTTGGTGATTCAATGTCAGTATTTTTTATGCTGTTCATATCGACAGTTATTTTCCCGCCAGTAATGGATTTTCCATCCCAGATGATAAAACCATCAGACAGATTTAATGTGCCAGAGTGTTCTCCGGCTACTTTCCTGCCAATCCAATTAATAGTGCTGTTTTCTAAGTCAACAATCAGGGTGTCATTGGTAGTACCTACATATGTTAAATCTGCTACAGCAGGCCCTTTTTCAGTGGTGCCGGTTTGCCGGTTTTTTATATCTTTATTGCATCCAATAAAGATAACTACCATAAAACCTGAAATTATTGCCAGCAATTTATTATTTAATAAATTCATCTATCCTCCATATTATTTAAATTGTGAGAATTATCAAACTGTTAACACTGCCAATGACAGCAATTGTCAAATGAAAACTATTTATAATGATATTCTCCTCCGTAATTCAGCGCAGAATTTAATCAAAACAGAGTAGAAAAGGAAGAGAAACTTATTTACAGTTTGTAGTAATTTGAGTGCCCATTATTTCTTCAAGGCAATCGGGGTAGGGGGGGCAAAGATTATTGTTTCCAAGATTAAACCAATAGTTCCCGGATTCAATAATATTCAAATCACAAATAGAAGGTGGTATTTCACCAGACAGGCTATTGCTCTGAAGGCGAAGTTTTATGAGTGCATCAAGATTGCCTATTTCGTCAGGAATTTTTCCGCTTAATCCACAATTGTATTCATAAAAATAATAGGGAGAGGGTACTTCCTGACATATCCAATGAATTAATCTGCCATCCTCCCATAGTTGCCAGCCAAGTTCTAAGATTTCCACTTCACCATTATAATTAACATCCATGTCAATCTCAAGGGAGTCACCACTATTAGCAATAAATCTCTGTAATACCTCTCTATCAACGGGGTCACAATCTTCTAGATTGATATTATGATACCAGTTGAATCCATCACAATCTCCAAATAAGGATGAAAGAAAGGCAAGAAATGATATTAGCCATCTAAGTTTAATCATGTACAAATTTAGCAAGTTGCCTTTATAATTTGGTAGAAGAATTAATAAATGAAAATACTTTGTCAACCATAGATCAATAGATTAGCGTTCCATCAATGTTCCAGCGAGTGATTTCTGAAATGGAAATCCCAAAATCAAATTTTTGGTCAGACTTCAGGTTACCATTATCATAATACCATTTTTCCACACCATGCTTTTGTCCATATTCATAATTAACCTCAAACATTAACTTCCCGTTAGGGTGGAATTTTTTCCAAATTCCATGAGGTAGGTTGTTACTGTATTTGGAAATTGAATACAACGTTCCATCTTCTAACCATACTTTGCTGGCACCATCTAATTTTCCATTGACATATTCAGCTTCATATTCTAGGTTGCCGTTAGAAAAAAAAGATTGTTTTACCTCCTTTTGTGTTGAAGGATTTGGTTTGTTTCCAGGCGTAAAGTGTGAACATCCGCTTATCATTAAATAGAGAAACAAAATAATAATTTGTGAGTAGAAAATAATAAATCTAATATTTTGTGATGCAGGTCTCATTTTATTTTTCTAGAAAAATTTTGTGATGGACAACCAGATTTAATGTAATCATATGCATTATGTTTCTTTTAGTGCGGAACAATTAATTTAGAGGAAAAGACATGGATAAGAACGAAAAAATAGAATTAATGAAAATGACCATATGGTTTAATTTATTTATAGGAATTTACAATTTATATGTTTTTAATGAGATAAACTCATTTTTTCATTTAGTACTGGGATCTATAAATATTGGTGTTTGGGTTTTCTTCCGGGAAAGATATTTAAATTTTTCTTTTGCTTCACTCTTTAGCAGAGATAATAAGAGTAATAAAATAGGATAATTCCTTTTAGTATTATATTTTTGGAAGCATTTAGGGTGCAAGCAAAATTAGGAAATAAACAATGCCCATTAATTTCACCCAACTAAATGGGTGGCTGATGGGTTTCGAATCCACGACCTCCTGAGCCACAGTCAGGCTTTTTGCCTATAAAAAACCAACCCCTACAGGTTGGTTAATTTAGCATAAAATTAAACAAGTGGGGACAAAAATATATCCCCACGTCTATCCCCGCCCTTTATCTATATTTTACTACTCAGGGCTACCTCTATATACTCCATTAAAGTTCCAGTCAAACTCCAAGTCTGACTTCCAAATAATCTTTTAATAACTCTTCTTATAGTAATAAAAATTAGAGATCCATTTATCCTCGATTAGAACACTGCCACCTCAAATGGGCAGCTAGCTCTATAGATGTTGAATAACTCAGATTCTGTGACCAACATAATACTATTTATTAACGAGAAAAGTGTTGTAACTTTCAGTGGAGTTATACCTTTAGGAGGAAACATCAGAAATATTTACATATTATTATTTATCACAGGGGCATTACTATTTGCATCCCCCCCAGACTGGATAGATGACCCCGGTGCCTATGAGTTTTCCGCAACTATTGCAGGCGGTATTTTACTTAGTGATGGTGTGAATATGGCTGAAGAAGGTGATATGTTCGCTGCATTTGATGAAAATGGCAATGTACGGGGCGTGGCAGTGCAGCTTAGTCCTCCTTTCGGTCCGTATGAAGGTGAGATTATATATGAAATGCAGCTTCGCAGTAATGCAGCAGGTGACCTACTTTCGTTTAAATATTATGATGCATCAGAAGATGCGGTTTTTGATATTGTCGAAACCTATGCATTTGAAATAAATGACATAATCGGTAGCGTTGTA
>JASMKZ010000081.1 GCA_030748955.1 Fidelibacterota bacterium
TTCTTAGATCCGGGACTGATGGTATAATGGGCCGAGATGTAAATAATAATGAAACTGAATCATTTTCATCGAGTGAAATTGAAGGTATTATCTCTTTTGGTGTTGGCCTTGGTTCAAAATTTGCGCTTGGCATTAATATAAAAGCACTTTTCACTTCAATATATGAGGATTATAAGGGCAAAGGAATTTCTGGAGATATTGGGTTTATTTATAAATTCAATCGGCGTTTATTTATAGGAGGAATAATAAAAAATCTGAATGCCAGCTATAATTGGAAAGTGATAATTGGAGAAGATGAGCGCCCTTACGAAGAAAAATTTCCTTTAGAATATTCAGTGGGATTGGCATATTCAGGAATAAAAGGAGTTTCATTATTTATTCAAGAGGATATCATGGTTACTCCCAATGATGATGTAAATTATCGTACTCGTATTGGAAGTGAATATAAGCTAAAGAATAAAATAAAACTCCGGGGAGGGTTTAAACAGTTGCGCAGCGCTGTACCGGAAGGAACAAAAATTGATGGAATCAATTTAAAGCCAACCTTTGGTATAGGCGCTCCATTAAAAGTGTGGCAGAAACAGTATATTCAACTAGACTATGCCCTAGATACAGGAAGTGCAGGTGAAGGGTTGAGCCATTTGTTCAGCTTTTCTCTGAAATTTTAATATATGAAACAAAAATTTATCTTATCAATTTTACTTATAAGCAGCAACTGGGCTATTGGCCTACAGGGTCTGGTTATACCCCAGAATGGAAAAATCTTATCTACAGCTAGCACTGGAATTGCCGGGGATATCCATCCTGCATTGAATCCTGCAATGGGTATATCAAACCATTCATATATGCAATTTTCACTTAATAACTGGCTAGGGGACGTAAAAGGAGGGCATACACTTTTTAGATGGGGGAATGAAATCCCCAAACAATTGAGCATTCAAACCTGGAATGCAAAAGATCTGGAATTATGGGGAGATTCACCAGATGACAGCCCTACAGGAACATTTGGTGTTCATTATGTATCGGCAGCTTACAGTATGAGCCACCATTTTAATACACCATATCGTTTTGGATTTCGTTTGCAAACCAACTATTCCCATTTATTTACAGAATCCTTGTCAGGAATTACTCTGGATGTTGGTACCATTGTCCCAATAGGCACATCTATTACACTTGGTGGAGTTATTCGTAATCTGGGTTATGAATATAATAATAACCTTCGGGCAGACCTCCCCGTGGAAAGTGGTATCGGTGCAACTGTAAAACTACCAATTGTTAAGGCATCAATCCTCACAGATCTGCTGTATAGTAGCATTAATGGGCAGGAATTACGTGCCGCTATCAGCACCAACTATAAATGGATGAATATTAATGCGGGCACTTCAATTTCTAAAAATAGAAATGCAAAAGCAATGGGATTTTCATTAAACTACCGCAGATGGAAAATTAATTACGGCATCTATTTTCATGAAACTGCTGTCTTAGGCATACCCCAGTTCCTGGATGTTCGTCTTTATCTGTAATGCCCCCCTTTAATTCTAAGCAAAAACCAAAACCCCCTCTTTTACGCCTTATATTTTCTGCATTTATTGGGGTGCTTTTTGGTCTCCTGATTTTTTCAGACTCTGAAAGCAGTTCCTTTTTTTTTAAACCATCCATAAAGGGTACTATCTGTTTGGTTATTGATGATTTTGGATTTGCATTTAATTCGGATGTAGAAGATTTTTTACACCTGAATAAAAATATTACCGCAGCAATAATACCTGGTACTCCCTATGCAGAAACAATTGGTCAATATGCGCATCAAAATGGTGTTGAAACCATCATTCACATGCCCATGGAGTCCCATGAAGAGGATAATACTGAATATGCGGTTTCGCTCAATGAAAAACTAAATGCTACATTAGTAGAAGAAAGAGTTCGCTTTGCATTTGAAGAAATTCCCACAGCTTTGGGGATGAACAATCATCAGGGTTCTAAAGCCACAGAAAGTTTACAACTTATGAAGGACCTTGCTCGTACATTAAAAAAAATGAACAAGTTTTTTTTGGACAGTTATACCAATCCTGAAAGTAGAGGATATATTACTATGAGACGATATGGTGTGCCTGCCCAATTGCGGCAAGTTTTTCTTGATCATGGTGAATCCTCACATTATATCAAATCAAACTTAGATAGTTTGGTGGCTCTATCACATGAAATGGATATTGCTGTTGGGATCGGTCATGTAAAGCCAATTACACTGGAAGTGTTACAAAGAGAAATCCCACGCCTGGAATCAGAGGGGTATAGATTTATTAGACTTAGTGAGGCGGTTCGCTAGCTGTCTGTGGTTCTAGTCGACTAAAATAATCTCTTGTAGCTTCCATTACTCTGGGTGCTAGAATAATAGTGGAAATCATCGTAGGGACTCCCATAACAGCAAACATACCATCAACATAATTTACCACAATATCAATGGACATAACGGCTGCAAGTATCAGGCTTAAAGTATAAACAATTCTATAAGGATGCTTCCATGTATTTCCAAAAAGAAAGGCAGCACATTTAGAACCATAATAGGAATACCCGATAATGGTTGTAATACTGAATATGGTTACAATAAACATAAGTAAAGGTTGACCAAATCTTGGCAGGCCTATTCCAAAGGCTGCTGAAGTCATTAAAATTCCATTCAAATTAGGATCTGTCCAAACTCCTGTAGACAGAATAATAAATCCGGTAACTGAACAGACAATGATGGTATCGATGAGTGGACCTATCATAGCTACGAGGCCCTCCCGCACCGGTTCTTTGGTAATGGCAGCACCGTGAGCCATAGCTTCAGTACCAATTCCTGCTTCGTTAGAGAAGGCAGCACGGCGAATACCGGTAATAATCACAGCGCCGATAGAACCCCCCAATACTGCCTCACCGGTAAATGCATCCCGGATTATGAGTAGCAAAATATCATCCAGTTGAGAAAAATTACTGATAATAATAAAAATTCCACAGAGCATATATATTACCACCATGGATGGCACTAGCTTTGCTGCAACTTGTCCAATCCTGCGAATTCCACCAAAAATAACTGCTGAAATAATTCCAGCCATACTGATCCCTACTAATAATTTCCCTACAAATGGATTTTCACTAAACCACCCCAGAGGAGTAAAAACTTGTTCCTGTATTAGCTGGGCTAATTGGTTTGCCTGAAAGAGGGAAAAACAACCGAAGAGTCCTGCAACGCCAAACAAATAGGCCAAAAAATGAAAGGCTGGGGGAAGCCCCTCTTTAATTACATACATAGGCCCCCCTTGCACCTCGCCGTTTTCATCTTTTCCTCTATACATTATAGCCAATGTGCAGGTGAAAAATTTGGTTGCCATTCCCACAATTGCACTCATCCACATCCAGAAAAGTGCGCCAGGGCCACCAGTATGAATGGCTATTGCCACGCCGCTGATATTTCCCATTCCCACAGTACTTGCCAAGGCGCTAGAAAGGGCTTGGAAATGATTTATCTGTCCGGGGTCATTAGGGTCATCATATTTCCCTAATAAAATATTGAAGCCATGTTTTATATAGCGAAAGGGAATGAAGCGACAATAAAAAGTGAAAAATAATCCACCGCCAATAAGGAGTAGCAATAGAGGAGGTCCCCACATGATCTCAGCAAAGGCAGCAATGAGTGTATCTAGTTTTTCAATCATAATAAAATATTATTGATACAATTTA
>JASMKZ010000082.1 GCA_030748955.1 Fidelibacterota bacterium
GTTATGCTCTCTAGTCTCATCATTTGGTTAATTTACTGGCTGGATGTTTATCTGATTCAATTGGCTTTTCAATTACAGCTATCTTGGTCACAGTCATTGTTTATTCTTGTCATTTCATCTCTGGCATTATCTATTCCTTCTGCGCCGGGCATGATAGGCACTTTTCATGCGGCGGTGAAATATGCCATTGTAGATGTATTTGCGTATTCTCCTGCAGTCGGAAATTCATTTGCCATTCTCATGCATGCCTATGGATATATTTTACTTACTGGTTTAGGAGCTTATTATTTTATGAAGAGTCAATTTCATAATCATGCAATAGATGAGGTGATGCAATAAATTTTAATTTATGCAGGATTCCTTCTTGAAAGATCAATTATATGAAGTGTAATTTTAATCCTGCTCTATTGAAGACTTTCCGAACATGAATATCAAAAAACCAAATAACATTTTTATTTCACTTTTAATTTCAACTGCTCTTTTAGCAGGGCAGTTAAGTGAAGGGATAATTCCACCCAACACAGGAGCTCGATATGTTTCAGGTGAAGATGGGGTGATTCGAATGTATGTAAATGTTTGGGGTCATGTTAATAATCCTGGCAGGATTCTGGTGGATGAAGGAATTGACTTAGCTACTTTACTGTCTCTGTCAGGAGGTCCAAGAAAAGGTGCCAATTATAAAAACATAAAAGTGTATCATGAATATCCTGACAAGGATGGAATTATTGTCCATGAGATTGATTTTAATGAATATATAAAAACGGGAGACAGGTCAAATTTCATTTCAATTCAACCCAATGATACTTTTATTATTAAACAGACTCCATTTTCATATTTTATTGAGGAAATAGGCACTATAAATACAATAATGAGTCTGATTAATGTGTACTTAAATGTGAATAACCTTATCACAAAATAGAAATATTGGAAGATCATTCACCTCACAATTCACCTCTTGTTGAATATCCTCAGATTACTCTAAAGGATATCCTCCGGAAAATTCTCCGGGCGAAGTGGTGGATAATCAGCTCTGCAACTATAATTTTTCTCATAACCGGGTATGTCACTATATCCACTCCTCCGGTATATCAAGCCACCGCTTCTGTTATGATTGAGACTTCCAACAGAGCTCAGAAATTATTCAATTTTGGAATGAACAATGATTTTAAAATTTCAGATGAAATCGCACTTATTAAGTCCAGGACTGTTGCGGAAGATGTAGTTAAATCGCTGTGGAATACCAATAAGCGGAATAGATTATATGTATTTGGAACAAAGGTCTTTATGCCCCGGGGACAGCGGTTAAGACGCCCGATCCGTAAATTATTATCCATGGGTAAGTGGACACCGGAACAAAATCAACCTCCTCAATATGAAGAGGAATACAGCCCTGAAATTGGCCAGAAATTTCACCAAAACATCATAAATACTTTATCTGTTAATTATAAGCGGGGAGCTAATATAATTCATATTACCTGTTCCAGTCCCCACCCTTATGAAGCAGCATTAATTGCGAATCAGGTGGCACAGGCGTATAAAACAAGGGACAGGGAATGGAGCAATAACGAATCAATCCATTTAAAATCATTTTTAGAGTCCCGATTAAATGAAAAAGAATCAGAGATTGAAGCCACTGATTTAAAAATCCAAAATTATAAGAAAGAAAATCAGATTTATGACCTTGAGGGGAATGTTGAAAATCTGCTAAATAATCTTACTGGAGTAGAATCAGAATTTAATTCTAACAATCTTGAAATAAACATTCTATCCAGCCAGAAAGAATATCTGAATGAGCAACTTTCTGGGTTGGAAAAAGGGATTGTTGACCAAATGCTCAGTTCAATAAATGCTCAATTATCCGCATTGAAAACTCAGGTGAATGAAAAAGAAGCTGAGTTGGTAAGAAATGCTACCGTTTATGGGTCCGAGCATGAAGCAGTTTTAAAAACAAAAGAAAATCTACAGATACTAAAAAACCAGCTGGAGGAAAAAACCAACGAACTTATTGCAGAGGGATTATCAATAGTGGACCCTCTTGATTACCGTCAGGAGCTCATAGGAAAACTCCTTGAAATTGAAACAGAATTACATCGTCTTGAAGCAAAGTCCAGTCAATCTCAGCGCCTCCTCAAAAAATATCAAAATGAAATACGATTGCTTCCTGAAAAACAGTCGTATTTAGGTAAATTGGAACGAGAAAAGAAGGTTTTGTCCAACACATATTCCTATATTCGACAGAAGATGGAAGAAGCAAGGGTGAGTATGGCTTCAGAACCTGGTAAAGTAAGAATGATTGATAAGGCGGAAATTCCCCGAAAACCTGTTGCTCCGCATTTGTTGCAAAATCTGATTATGGCTCTATTTATTGGTGCTTTACTGGGGTTTGGCATTAGTATATCAATTGAGTACTTTGATAATACACTACGCTCTGTGGAGTATGTTGAACGATTACATCTTCCAATACTTGCGATAATTCCTTCCATTGGAAAGGGTGTAGTCTATTCTGCTGAAAAAAAGGGAAAATCGGGATTATTAAAAAACGGAGGAAGAACCGTAGGTAATCTTCAACGACGAATGGTAACTCATGAAGACCCCAAATCACCAATATCTGAAGCCTACCGAAGTTTGAGAACTAGTCTAATGTATACACGGCAGGGTGATAAAGGGAGTATCATGGTGTCAAGTCCCGGACCGGGAGAAGGAAAAACGACAACCATAATTAATTTAGCAATTACCTATGCTAATCTTGGTAAGAAAACCATTTTAATTGATGGGGATTTGCGAAAACCGGTATTACATAAAGTGTTTAAGAGTAATCAGGAGAATGGATTGACTCATTTTTTAAGCGGAATAGAAAAGGACTGGAAGAAGGTAGTCCATTCTTGTGATATTCCCAATTTGGAAATAATTTATAATGGAGCTATTCCTCCTAATCCCTCTGAGTTATTAGGATCTGACCTCATGGTTGACTTCGTATCAGATTTGAAAAAGAATTATGATGTAATTTTATTTGATGCGCCGCCCATAATGGCAGTAACCGATGCTGTTGTACTTTCACGCCTTATTGATCAGTTTATAATTGTAGTTCGTTTTGGTAGTACAGCAAAGGATAGTATAGACCATACATTGAAAGCATTAAAACATGTGGGCTCCAAACCTACCGGTGTAGTATTCAATGATTTGAATCAGAAAAATTCCTACTACTCAAAAAGTTATTACAGTTACCAACATTATTATTATACCACTGAGTCTCAAAACTGAGGCTTTCTGATTGAACCATAAAAAAAACAGTACTTGGGACTTAATAATCACACCCCATAGAGGGTTATTTGAATTTCGATTTCAGGAAATCTGGAATTATAGAGATTTATTATCCATTTATATCCACAGGGATATTGTTACCCAGTATAAACAGACCATTCTGGGGCCAATCTGGATTATCATTCCGCCTCTGTTAACCACCTTCGT
>JASMKZ010000083.1 GCA_030748955.1 Fidelibacterota bacterium
AAATTATTAGTAACGCTTGTTTCCGCATCGTTAACACCTCTTAAATGAATCTTACCACCAACAGAAACCAATTGTGCAACTTTTTGGTCAGCCTCGGCACCATTGTGTCTGAGTAAGATATCTGCTTGATTTTCTTCGCCTTCAATTTTTAAACCATAAATATCTGAGGGGCGATTAATATGAAGTTTGGCATTTTCATCGGGTGTAGAAGTACCAATACCCACATTGCCCTCTGCATTAAACAGATTTCCATCAGGAGATGCCCCTTGTATGTGCCTAGCATTTAAGGCATAACCAGCTGAGGTTATTTCAATGCGGTTAGGTATAGTTTCAGGAGGACTGCCTTCCTTAGTAACAGTAATACCTATATAATAGGTATTATCAAAGGCAGGCACACCTCCGCTACATTGAGAGAAATCCAGATTTACCGAAAATACCCCCTGGGTGCCCAGGTCAACCCCCGGATGAGTGAGACTGCAGAAAGAACTACCACCCGTTTGCCCAGTATAAAAAGCAAATGACAGGCTAACAATACCTGTCATCAGTGTTCCATCATCATTGGTGAGTACTCCCTGGTAAGAGATTTTTGTTGACCCTTCTGCCAGTAGAAAACTAAAGCAGAAGATAAGGGCTGCTGAGGTTTGAAATAGTATATTTCTCACTGTTAACTCCTCCATTTTTGTTAAGCAAGATGTTTAAAGGTAATTAATTACCCGAAAATACATTAGTAAATATACTATAAAATGGAGGATATTCAAAGTGGCATTGGTAGCTTTTATCGACGATGTGACCTATGTCACATTTTATGGTAGAGGGTAGGAGTTCAACATACCCTCCAACCGTTGAATATTATGGATGGATATGGCTTACCTGGTTAATGGATGATGCTTATTTCATTTCCATTATTTTGCGAAATATACTGCGGGAGACAAGAAAGGTATTTCGTTCCGTTTTATCTGCAATCAAATCTGCGCGTTTCTGCAGTTGAGACTGTGCTTTACGGGCAAAGCCTTGAGATGATTTAGCCTCTTTTAATATTCTATGGATGACTGCCAGCAGATAATTGCTTATAGCAAGAGATTCCATCTCCCGGCGGTTTTCAGGGCTTATACCATCCAATAGCTGTATTATTTCATCCAGACTTTGAGTATTCTCATCTCCCCTTAGAATGCTGTTATATAGCCTCCAGGCTAAAACGAATCCTTTTATGAGATCATCATCTGATCTTTCAGAAAAACGCAACACCTTACTGTAGGCTTTTTCACCCTCTTGGTACTGCCCTGCCAGGGTACATGATTGGGCTATTTGAAAGGATGTCTCCTGAATTGCAGATTTAAACTCTGCCAGTTCAAATTGCTCACGTGCCTCCTCAAATAATTGAGTAGCTTCTTCAAATTTTTCCTGCTCATTTTTTAATATTGCCGTTATCTGGGTTATTTTACCCATAGCCAAGGTATCATTTATTTTTGTAGTTACTTCCCTTCCTCTTTTTAAAATTTCAGCAGCGGTTTCAAATTCCTGCAAATAAATTGCCAATTCACCCATAGTAATTAATACTCGGCCAATGCTCTGATGCATCTCAAATTCTTCAAATATCTCAATGGCCTTATTAGTGGTATCAAAAGCTTTTTGATACTGGCCTAGTTCTAGATAAGAAATAGACAAGTTTGTATAGCCAGGACCTATTGCTTTTTCATTGCGAAGCTCTTTTTTTAATTGAATTGAGCGCTGTAAAACATTTACTGCTTTTTCAGGCTTATTTATATTATTATAACATATTCCCATATTATTGAGGGTACGAGATTCTTCCTCTTTCAAACCCAGTTTTACCTGAATTTTAAGAGCTTTTTCATAATGGACAATACTTCGACTGGTTTTTCCCCATTGCATATATAAAATTCCAAACCTATTATATATTGCACTGACTCCACTCTGGTCATTGAGATCAAGGGCAATTCCAAGCGTTTCTTCTAATAGATCTGCAGCTATATCATACTTGCCCTCTTTATTATAAGTCATGGCATAACGGAGACGAGCTACAATGAATGTACTGTCTTTTTCATACGCCTGTTTAAAGAAACCCCTTGCCATTTCAATATCCATCCTGCTACTGCTTAGGTCAAAATAATACAATCCTTTCAAAAAGAACTCATATGCTTGTGGATCATCAGTAATTTCAGATGAAAGAAGTGATTTAACATTTTGTGGTACATTTATATTTAATTTCTGAAGAATTCCAGCTAGGGCACTACCCTTCACTTGCTGAATATTTGATTCATTTAAACTAAATTCATCATTCCAGATTGAAATTGAACTTTTGGCATCTAATAATTGAAGTGTTATTTGACAATTTTCTCCTTTTTTAAATAAACTTCCTTCTACAAGGTACTCAACATTCAATTGTTTAGAAATATTCTCAATACTAGCATCAGTTTCTTTGAAATTTAGCATTTCGGATAGTAGTGGCGTTTGAACTTCATTTAATTTTGCAAATTCAGAAAGCAGCCCGGAAGTTATGCCATGACAAAGGTAATTATCTTCTTCATCTCCTAAATTTTTTATATGCATTACTCCTATTCTAATAACTTTATTTTCTACATCGAGATCACTAAATGGAACATTTCTTGCTTTAAAATCCTGAATAAGAATCGTATTACTTTCAGATTTATAATCAAGTTGATTTAGGTAAACTTTATAGATTATTTCAGGCTCAGTGATGTTTTTCAAAGCAACCTTCCCCACTTCTCGGGCAAATATTCCCTTCTCATTTTTTATAGACTGCCATACCATGCTGGAAACAGCAATACCGCCATGGGGTGCAATGCCTTCAATTCGGGAAGCGATATTTACCCCATCACCTATAAGGTCATCTCCCTCCCGTATTACATCGCCGGTATGAATCCCAATTCTAATTGTAATTTGTCGTTTGTCCGGCTCTGTTTCATTTCGAAGGGATAAATCCTTTTGAATTGCAATAGCCGCAGTTACTGCAGAAGTGGACGAATCAAATTCAGCCATGAAGCCATCGCCTGTGAATTTGATTATTTTGCCGGAGAGGTTTTCAATATTACCCCTTATTATTTTATTATGCTCTTCAACAAGCACGAGGGTCAGAGACTGGTCTCTTTGGACCATTTTACTATAGCCCACAATATCGGTGAACATGATGGAGGATACTTTTATTTGCGAGTTAGACATAATGAAAATCTAAATAAATTCTCCGTTCAATCCATAATCATTTCCATCCTAATTTTTCCTATAGAAAATCAATTGATAAATGGACAGTAAAACAAAAAAACAACTTACCCTCTGGCTCAGCTCTGCTCTGCTACTTATTTTTCTTATGGTGATCATTGGCGGTATCACCCGCCTTAC
>JASMKZ010000084.1 GCA_030748955.1 Fidelibacterota bacterium
GTCAATTCTTCCCATGCATTGGTTAAAGTATTAGCAACTTTGATTTCTCCAAGTGAACCGCTAGTTGGAATTACGAACTTAAGGCCTACATCACTGATTACGGTTTTATATACCATAATTTTTAGTGTGCTATTGGTGGCATCTAGAGAGAAGGTCCCAATATCTGAACCGTGCAGAGATTCACACCCTGCGTGAGGTTGGCCAGCCTGTAAAGCAGTAAACTTCGCTACCGTGGCTGATGAGTTGATACCGCTAGTATTGGGATTTGTCACTATTTCAAGGGAAGGATTACTACCATTTTCAAAGACAGTCCAAGTCCAAGTGGCACCATAACCACCAGTTTCAAAATCAATCGGAGAATTTTGCCCCCAAACCAACCCAATAAATAGTAGTAATAATAAAAATCGCTTCATATTAGCAATATTACACCCCAGTAGTCCTAAATGTCTAGAAACAAAAAACCCCACAAATGTGGGGCTTGATTGAGCAAGAGGAGAAGCTTTCTAATAATACTATTTAAAGTTTTAATAGGAATGATAATTATGATAATAAGATATAATAATCTTAATTATAAAATTGAATAGTTCTTATACTAATGGTAAAATCTAAGATAATGTTATACAGTAAATCAGCAGAATATGCTATACAAGCAATGATTTATCTTGCAGAGTATAAATCAGATAAGCCCGTCATGACCTCTAAAATTTCTCATGAGTACGATATTCCACATCAATTTTTAGCGAAAATAGTACAAACGCTTGTAAAACACAGACTATTAAAAGCAACCCGTGGTAGAACTGGGGGAATTAATCTTTGCCGGAACGCAAAAGATATTTATTTACATCAAATTGTGGATGCTATTGATGGCCCGCCCCATGAAGAAGAGAGATGTGCAATTGGTCTCGATCTCTGTAGCGATGATGTCCCTTGCCCTATTCATCATACTTGGAAACCAATAAAAAGATCTATTAGATCTATGTTATCACATGAAAATCTTGAAGAATTGGCTCATCGCGTGACTGAAAAGCGAAATAAAATGAGACAATAACAAAAACATATCCACACCATATAATTAAAGAGGGGTGTTATGCACCCCTTTTTTTATACTATCAAGTAGTCCTAAATGTCTAGAAACAAAAAACCCCACGAATGTGGGGCTTGATGTTTATTTCAACTATACTATTTAATTCACACGATAATCTACACTTCTGTATTGAGGACAAAAATCTAAATAATAACCATCTGTAGAAAAATATAATTCCAACCATTCTTGGATGCTATCAACACATAGAAAATCGACAGCTCCAATACTCGTCATTTTAAAAAAAGCACTAGATAATTCTGGGTATTCAGTATAAACAGATGAAGGCATAATTGGGATTGAAGAAGAACTTATATTTGGATTAATATAAAATGTCCAATTACTATTTGATAAAGAATCATCAAAATGGACAGACCATTGATCAAAAACACCATTGGTACTGACTTCGAAATCTAAAGGGTCAGATTTTACCAATGTTATATCGGCATTGATTTTTTCAACAGATTCAGGTATATCACCCCATGTGCGTTGAAACCAAGATTTTTCACCTACTACATTATATTGTCCAACGCCAATACCAGTACCAAATTTTGAGAATTCAGATGGATAGTTAACAAAAAATTCTCCGTTTGTATTCCAGCCTAATCCTTCAATATATCCTCTATCTGTGAATGTATGTCTATTATATTGAATAGCTGAATCATCTACATTTATAGCTTGTAGAGAAATATTATCGCAGTCTTCACCCGTAGAATTAGTAATAATTTTGTAGTTCGCTGGTAAAAATGTAGATAGATCAAGATTATAAGTTTGTTCTATTTGCACATCTTCTAATATGGTATAAATGGCCGTGCCATCTTCCTTATATGCCATTATCGAAACATCTTCAATTTGATGATAATGACTCAACCCATATGTGATTGATTGATATACTGAAAATCTATTTCGATTACCTTTAGAAGACAAAACTACCCGCGAAATATTATTTTCAGAAACATTTGAGAAAGTATAATAAGAATTTCCTATAACTTCTGGCTCATCATGATAAGGATTGTCCCAAGTCCAATTAGCACCTTTATCAACACTTAAATTAGTTGTAACTGATAGTGCACCCCATTCAGTCATTCGGATTAATGTGATATTAATTTTATCTGGTGCATTTACACTGTCAGCAGTACTCAAATTGAAACTAGCATCTCCTTGAAAAGAAGTATCAGCTAAAATTTCTCCATCTTCACTTGACACAACCAAGAAACTATTATTATCAGGTAAACAATATCCATTTTTAAAAGTTGCCGTAATAAGATCAGTGCTAAATTCTTCAGAGCTCTCTTCTTCACAAGAAACCAAGATAAGTAATGGAATAATATATAATATTTTTTTCATAATGACCTCCAATTACCCAATATTACAAAGTAGTAGCCCTAAATGTCTAGAAACAAAAAACCCCACGAAGGTGGAGCTATTATTCACTTAATTTGGTCGCCAGAATTACTTCGGATGGAAAAAGCATTTGCTGGACATATTCTCTGGTTATAACCCTAAACCTATATTCAGTAAGTAAATTATTTTGCTGAACACCACGACATCCTCCCATAAGTAAGGGATAAATTCTATAAATTCGTTCATACAAACCAGCGCCCAATCTCTCTGCTTTCGTCATATTTACCAAAACTAGTTTTCCACCAGGCTTTAAGACTCTGAAAAATTCATCAATTATTGAACCCATTTGATTGAATGGAATTAAATCAAACATATAATTGTTAAATAAAATATCAACAGTATGGTTATCCATTTTAATATCAAATGCAGAACCTATTTCAAGAGAATAATTTTGATTTGGTTGTTTCGATAGTTTTGATTTTGCCTTTGTTAACATTCCTTTAGAAATATCAATACCTATATTAATTCCGTTTGGATTCCTTTTAAGAATCCGATTAAATAACTTACCAGTCCCTACAGCGACATCGAGAATAGTTAAGCCATCTTCGATTTTGGAAAGTTCGATTGCTTTATCTTGTGCTTTTTTTTCCGTGAAATGTGCCCATACATCATAATACCATGCCATGCCATCATATAAACCGCTGATTTTATGTTGCGGTATTTTCGCATCTAATTTATTAGTATTAGATGACCGGCGAGGAAATAATGGCTTCATATTAGTAATATTACACCCCACCAGCCTAAATATCAAAAAATAGTGTTACAATGTCTGCAGTTGTTTCTTCCCAGACTCCCTACCCCATGCTTTGTCCGCTGTAGGATTAAACTTTAGTTAAAAAGCCAGTAGTCCTAAATGTCTAT
>JASMKZ010000085.1 GCA_030748955.1 Fidelibacterota bacterium
GTGTAGGTGAGTTCGGTATTTCTGCCAGTAAGCATCCATGCCATATATTTTAAAAGCAGACTGGTTTTTAGGGGAGTCCAGGGTTCTGGCGCATAATCCAATATTTTATATTCCAGAGGATATTGGTCAATGGATAATGATGCAATATAAGTATTAACTCCCTCAGTAAAGGCATCTGCCATAGGTAATAATTGTTGATCTTTCAAAATAGCATTAAGAGAATTTTCTGCTCCATATTTCATGCCAACTCTTCGTTGATATCGGTCATAGCCCAATGCTTTTTCTCCTACAATTTCGCTAAGCCGTCCACCGGCAGCATGGGTTTGGAATTCCATCTGCCATAATCGTTCAGATGCCATAATGTACCCTTGGGCAAAATAGAGGTCAATGTCATTTTCAGCAAAAATATGAGGAATTCTCAGGGTGTCAAAAATTACTGTGACCGGTGATTCAAGATAAGAGGATTCCATCTTCAACCGATTAATATTATCTGAATCCACCAAGGCAAGATACCCATGAAAAGGGTCCAGGAATTTACCCAAAGGTGGCAACTTTCCTATTGGATTATTTAACGTCCAAATTAGCAGAGTGGTTAATATGGGTAAAATGAGGTAGCGAGTATTAGTCATATACTGCTATTAATCCAACAATCTCACTACCATTCCGGATCGAAGTTTTGGTTCAAACCAGGTGGATTTTGGAGGCATCACCTGCCCAGAATCTGCCACAGATAAAAGTTGTTCAATGGAAACGGGAGGCAGGGCAAATGCCACTTGACAATCGATTTCACATCGTCGTTCCAATTCTACCATTCCTCTGATTCCACCTACAAAATCAATTCGCTTATTTGTGCGGGGATCATCAATATCTAAAATTGGAGTAAGTAGATATTTTTGCAGAATGGATGCTTCTAAACCTTCAACGGGGTCGTCAGATTTAACATGAGTCTTTGCGTCTAATTGGTACCATTTTCCATTTATATGCATGGAATAATTATTTTTGGGGATCGGTGATGGGGGATAGGGAATGGGGACGATATCAAAATTTTTATTTATTGACTCATGAAATTGCTCTTCAGTAAATCCATTTAAATCTTTTGCAACACGATTATAATCTAATATCTGCATCTCATTATGAGGAAAAATAACAGATAGGAAATAGTTATATGGTTCATATCCAGAATGATTTGGATTGGCTTCTTCTCTTATTTTCTGCACTCTTGCTGCGGAGGCAGCACGATGATGCCCGTCTGCAATATACAGGGCAGGTATCACTTGAAAGTAGTCAATTAATCGTTCTATTTGAATTTTGTTTTCAACTTTCCAAAGCGCATGAAAGGTAGCATCATCAGCAGTAAATGAAATATCTGGATGAGAATTTAAAATCTCTAAGATGACATTTTTCAGTTTTCCATCATTTCGATAAGTAAGAAATACAGGTCCTGTATTTGCATTCGTAATGTCAATATGACGAGTTCTGTCATCTTCCTTTTCCGGACGAGTGAACTCATGTTTTTTAATGAGTCCCTGATTATACTCTTCAATTGATACAGCAGCCATAATACCTGTTTGGGTATGGTTTCCCATTGTAATCTGGTACAGATAAAAACAAAAATTAGTATCCTGAACTAAATTACCCTTTTCAATATAATCTAGAAGATTATTTTTCCCATGATTATGTAAATCATCTCCTAATGGTTCTTTTCCAGAACTAAAATCAATTTCAGGTTTGATAACGCGCAGAAAGGAATCGTTATTACCCTGTACCATCTTCCGAGCTTCATTAGAAGTCATTACATCATATGGAGGAGAGGTTATTTTATGAGCTAAGTTTTCTGGCGGACGATAGCCTCGGAAAGGTTTAATGAGTGCCATTTAATTCCTTTATTAGTTAGTCACTTAGTTTCTCAGTGGAATTCTATGAAGAATGCTTTTTAAATACTGAACGCAATCCAGTTTCAGTGCCACCTAGAATTCTCTGGACATTTATCCAATGCTTGATTATGCCAACACCAAAAAGAACTACTGCACAGCCCATCACAACATCAGAATGATTGCTGTAATATGCCAAAAGTGGAATTATAATATAAAGAGCGATTGACCCAACGGCAATATAATCTGTAATAATGGTTATCAATATCAGTCCAATTATAGTGGCAACGCCGATTTGCCAATCCATTGCTAAAAGCAATCCAATGTAACAAGCTATGCCTTTGCCACCGCGAAAATCTAAGAAGAAGGGGTAAATATGCCCCAATACAGCACCGGTTCCTGCAAGTGCTATGAGATTTAATGGTTGGTAGGCTCCAGAGAAAATATATAATACTATTTGGGTTGGAATATAGGCTTTGAGTACATCGGCAAAACCAGTGAGTATTCCATATTTCCACCCCAGTTCAGAGGTTACATTTGAGGCGCCTGCGTTACCAGATCCAATTTCCCGGATATCTTTTTTGGACACCATTTTAGAAATAAAATAAGAGGTCTGGAAACAACCAAATAAATATCCAATTAACACGGCGGTAGATCCCTGTATAATATTCATTTTATCGAATCCAATTCTTCAAAAATACCCATTTTTTTGTTTTTTTTCACATTTTTCTGATCAAATATTTGACCATTCATAGCAATATAAACACCCGATGGTAATGCCTGAACAAATGATAGTGCACTCCCCATATTAAACAAACCGTCAGAGCTGCCAAATCTGACAGGAATCATAGCACCCGAGAGAACGATAGTTTTATTAATATTTGCTTCTGCCAGCATGTTGGCAGTCTCTACCATGGTGTCGGTTCCATGTGTAATTACAATTTGTTGTACAGGCTCCTCAATACATTTTTGGATAATATAGTTTCGTTCTGTATTTGACATTTCCATGCTGTCTACCATCATGAGGGTTTCAATGTCTACATCTAATCGGCAGCGACCTAATTCTAATAATTCATACATGTGTGATCTCTTGAAATACAGTTCACCTGTGATTTCATTGTATTCTTTATCGAAGGTCCCACCTGTAATAAATATTTTAGTTTTTGCTTTCAATTCAGTAGTATTAAAGATATGAAATATACAGCCATTGAGAATGTCACTTTTCTAGAAAAATGAATTCTATTTTTCACTGTTAGATAAAAATAACTTTTCCAATATATCGAAGTCAAATGGAGTGTCTATTTCTTGGCTAAATTCTTCTGACCATTCAACATATCCAATTTTCCCCCCCAAACGATTTTCCATTTTGTCAAAGTGTTTTCGCGTAAAAATATATA
>JASMKZ010000086.1 GCA_030748955.1 Fidelibacterota bacterium
ACCTGAAAAAGGTTCATCCAACAATATAAATTTGGGTTCCATAACTAGGGCCCTGGCTATTTCCGTTCGCCGGCGCTCTCCGCCAGATAAAGTATAGGCTTTACTTTTTCGTATATGATCTATAGAAAAATCAGTCAACAGTTTTTCCATCCGTTGCGATTGTTCCTCTTTGGTAAGGGCCGTCATTTCTAAAACCAATCTGAGATTATCCTCTACAGAAAGTTTAGTAAATACAGAAGGTTCCTGAGCAAGATAACCAATTCCTTTTCTAGAGCGTTGATACATTGGAAGACTGGTGATATTGGTTTCATCTAATTTTACTTCCCCGCTATTGGGACGAATCATCCCTGTTATCATGTAAAATGTTGTGGTTTTTCCTGCTCCGTTTGGTCCCAATAATCCTACTACTTCACCCCGTTTAACATTTATTGATATCCCTTTAACTACTTCTTTATTGCCATATGATTTATGAAGATTGTTACCAGATAATATTGTAGTATTTGACAATACCATTTTATATACCATCCCTTACTATGCCAAATGGTTTGGAAATTTTCCAACGCTCAAGATCCATATCTGATTCAAATCCTACTCCATAAAGAGTATCCCCATCAGTGGTGGTGAACATAACGGAATCTTCTGCAATTATCATTCGATAGCGATTGTCCCAGAGAATTTCACTGGTGGTAAGCGTATACCCACTATCTGAAACCACAACTACATTTCCATTGGCACGGAGATTGTTATTCTGTTCATTTATTCGGGCAGAATCCGAATACAAAATGCTCCTATGATCTCCCAATTCATTGAAAAAATCAGCTTCAACATTTCCAACCAATAATGCCATTTCATTAGATTTCTTATATAATTTGTCTGATTTAGCAGTTACTATCTTATTTTCCTCTCGACTGAGTATGATAAAAGGATTCCATATTTCATTTTCTATTAATTCTTCTGAAGACCCGCTCTCATTCATTTCAGTTTTTCCTGAACAAGCAACAAACAATATTATTAATATTAATTTGAAGTTAACTCTCAAATTTAGGGAATCTGTTCCATATGAAGACCTTGAATATTCTGTTTGCTTTCCTTTTCGCATATTGCCGCAGCAATAAAATCTCGGAAAAGAGGATGCACATTTACAATCCTGCTTTTTAATTCAGGATGAAACTGCACCGCCACAAACCAGGGGTGATTTTTTAGCTCAATCATTTCAACTAAATTTAGTTCCATATTTTCGCCACTCACAATCAATCCCAATTGTTCCATTTTTTTGCGATAGCGGTTATTTACCTCATAACGGTGGCGATGTCGTTCATGAATATTCCGTTTCCCATAAGCCTTATATGCCCGAGTTTTGCCCTTTACTCTGCAAGGATAGGTGCCAAGACGCATAGTTGCCCCCTTGGTATCAACATTCCGTTGTCCCTGCATTAGGTCAATTACAGGAGATTTACATCTTACAACAAATTCGGAACTATTTGCATTTTTCCACCCACACACATGGCGGGCAAAATCTATTATTGCACATTGGAGCCCCAGACATATACCAAAAAATGGGATTCCATTCTCCCGGGCATACTTGGAGACCATTATTTTACCCTCAATGCCCCTATTCCCAAACCCGCCAGGGATAAGCAGTCCATCTACATTACTGAATGCCCCCTGTACATCCTTTGTCTCCTCCAAATTTTCGGTATCTACCCACTTAACATTCACCTCGGTGTCATTTTCTATGCCTGCGTGAATGAATGCCTCAATGATACTTTTATAGGCATCATGAAGCCCATTGTATTTGCCACAAAGAGCAATGGTTACATTATTTTTAGGATTTTTAAACCGCCCTATTGAACTTTCAAGCATGTTTAGATTTTCCTGATGATTAGATACTTTCAATCCCAATCTTTTCAAAATGGAAACATCAAACTTCTGCTCATTCAAGACCAGCGGAATTTCATAGATTGTTTCAACATCCGGAGATTCAAATACATGCTCGGTTTCAACATTGCAGAATAATCCCAATTTCTTCTTAAGCTTTGTAGTGATATGATGATTTGCTTCTGTTCGGCAAACCAGCATATTCGGCTCCAAACCAATTTCTCTCAAACGCATGACACTATGCTGGGTAGGTTTGGTTTTCATTTCACCAGCAGCACTTATAAATGGCAACAAAGTAGTATGAATAACCAGAGAATTATCTTTGCCTACCTCAAGAATAAATTGGCGTATTGCTTCATAAAACGGCAGGCCTTCAATATCTCCTACGGTCCCCCCCACTTCTGTTATTATAACATCATACTTTCTTCGAACATTTACCGCTTTTATACGGCGTTTAATTTCATCAGTAATATGGGGAATGACCTGAATGGTATCGCCTAAATAATCACCACGACGCTCTCGCTCTAACACATCCCAATAAATTCGCCCTGATGACGTGGTATTTATACTGCTGAGAGATTCATCTATAAATCGTTCGTAATGACCTAAATCTAAATCAGTCTCAGAACCATCATCTAGCACAAAGACTTCTCCATGTTGAAAAGGACTCATTGTTCCTGGATCTACGTTCAGGTAGGGGTCAAGCTTATGGATTGTGACTTTATACCCTCTGGATTTTAGTAAGAACCCAAGAGAAGAAGCCACAATCCCTTTACCTAAACCCGATAATACGCCTCCAAATACAAATACATATTTTACTGGATTTTTATGCATTCTACCTCTTTGTGTGATTTTTGAATAGTAATTGGGGAAACTGCCCGGTGCAAAAATTACATCTATTTCAGGATTTTAGGGCAGTAAATTTTTTATCCATTATAGTAATTTTGTTTCCTATATAAAATTTATTACTCCTAATTTTAAACCCTGTATGAGTAGTATTAGCCAATTATTAAAAGAAAATAATCCTCATGAAGATATTCTCACTATTGCAGGTAGTTTGGGAGATAAGGAAAACATTCCTACCTATATTGTTGGAGGATATGTTCGGGATACACTTTTAGGAAAACCCTCTCAAGATATCGATATTATGGTGGAGGGGGACGGTGTTGCCTTTGCCAAATTGTTGGCAAGTGAACTCAAGGTAAACGTTACTGTAGATTATGATAAATTTGGCACGGCACTCATCCCCTACCCCCATGTTGATATAGAAGTTGCCACGGCACGTAAAGAAAAATACCAATCCGATTCACGTAAACCAGAAATTACTTCGTCAACGGT
>JASMKZ010000087.1 GCA_030748955.1 Fidelibacterota bacterium
TTAGATCCCAATTTGCTTTTCCCTTATACCTTTGTTTTGTAGTTCTAGGATGTAGTGTAATTGCTTTTATGCCAATATTTTGCAATCGTTCTCCAACTTCAGGGATTATAATACTATCGTTATCCCATCCTGCCCTCATTTTTACAGTAACAGGAATATTTGGCACTGCTTCCATAACGGCAATAGTAATATCATCCATTAGGCATAGATCTCTAAGCGCAGCTGACCCGCCCCCTTTTTTTGTTACCTTTGGTACTGGGCAACCATAGTTAATATCAATAATGTCAGGACTAAATTTTTTATCAATAAATGACGCAGCTTCACTCATTGTTTTCGGGTCATTTCCGAATATCTGGATTCCAATTGGTCTTTCTTCATCTGAAAATTGAATCATTTCGATTGTACGGGTGTTTTCACGAATTATACCATCGGCTGATACAAATTCCGAATATACTAGACCCGCCCCCATTCTTTTGCAAAGCACTCTAAATGGATAATCAGTAAAACCCGCCATTGGGGCTAGTAGTACTGGGAAGTCAATTTGGATATTTCCGATTTTCATTTGTCTATTTGAAAAGAAAATGTAATTTTCCGAGCTATTTTATTAATAATAGTATAAATAAAAATTAAATATAAAATTCAATTAAGAGAAAAATAATGAGTAGAATCTGTGATGTGACGGGTAAAAAGCCAATGTTTGGCAATAATGTTAGCCACGCGCATAATAAATCTCGTCGCAGATTTAATATTAACCTTCAAAAAAAACGATTTTGGCTGCCCGATGAAAACCGTTATGTCACTCTGCGTATTTCAACACGTGGTATGCGCATCATTGATAAAAAAGGTATCAGAAAAGTTATCAATGAATTAAGGGCAAAAGGGAAAAAGATTTAATCTGACACAAAAACTCTTTCCGAATTTTTTATCATTCTTTAATATATCATTAATAATCTAACCTTCCTGTTGTTTTCTTAGAAACGCAGGAACTTCAAGCCTTTTTTCATATATAGCAGGAGATTCTTGTGTATCATCAAATACCATTCTATTTTGATTCTCTTCATTAGATTCAACTGGGGATTCTTCTTTTTGTGCATGTAATGGTTTATTTTCGAGTTCTTGCAACTCTCTTGTTGGAATGGACTTTTCAACTTTCTTATTTATTTCTGTTTCCATATTCATAGTATTAAAGCCAGTTGAAATCACTGTTACCTGTATATTGTCTTTCATATTTGGATCGATAACAGCACCTACAATGATATTTGCTGATTCACCAGCTTCTTCAAGTATAATACTTGTGGCTTCGTCAATTTCATGAAGCGTAATAGTTTCTCCGCCAGTAATATTGACCAAAACTCCTTGGGCGCCGGCTATAGAAGCATTATCAAGCAATGGGCTTGAAATAGCCTGTTGTGCTGCCAAGGCGGCACGTTCTTCACCCTGTGCTACACCAGTCCCCATAATCGCTTCACCCATATTTTTCATAATTGTTTCTACATCAGCAAAATCTAAGTTGATCATACCATGGACATTAATTAGATCTGATATTCCTTTTGCTGCTTGATGTAATATACCGTCAGCCATTTGAAAAGCTTCGGGCAGAGTGGTGGACTTATCAACAACCGATAAAAGTTTTTGATTTGGGATGGCAATTAAAGTATCGCAGGATTTTTTCATCTCTGCTATTCCTTCTAAAGCTCTGTTATATCTTTTCGGTCCCTCAAATTTGAAAGGGATTGTCACAATTCCAACAGTTAGAATGCCTAATTCTCTAGATATTTGAGCTACCACAGGAGCTGCGCCGGTACCTGTACCACCACCCATTCCGCTGGTAATAAATGCCATATCTGCTCCTTCTAGCAAATTGTAAATTACTTCACTATCTGCCTCTACTGCGTTTTTCCCAACATTGGAATTTGCGCCTGCGCCTAGTCCCTTTGTTAAGTTTTTACCAATCTGTATCTTATGCTCAGCCGGATTATTTTCTAGATCTTGAGCATCAGTATTTATTGCAATAAAATCTACTCCTTGCATCCCAGATGTAATCATGCGGTTGACAGCATTACCTCCTGCGCCACCGACCCCGACTACTTTTAGGTTTGCTTTTTGTTCTGATAAACTATCGAATTCGAATAACATATTTATTCTCCTTTGGTTTGTGGATTAAAAAAACTCTTTAATTATTTGTTTAAAATATTCTATCCAAGATATAATGGTTCTATTTAATGGTTTATGCTCATTAGAATGATACGGCCACAATAATAATCCTAATAATGTTGAATCAATTGGTTTATCAGCGAAATCTTTATTTCCTTGAATATTTACTGTTGGCTTGCCCAAACGTATTGGCATTTCTAACAACTCTTTTGCGAGAGGGACTATATTTCTAAGTTGTGATCCACCACCGGTTAACACCGCACCATAGGTCAGAGAATTATTAATTCCAGATCGATTAATCTCATTTTGAGCCAGCTGGAATATTTCCTCCATCCTTGCTTCAACATATGTAGATAACTCATGTTCAGATATTTTATTATTACTACTACATATATTATCAGAAGGAATTTCAATATCTAATTTTGAAGAAGAAAGAGAGGCCTTAGCAGATGCGTACTTAATTTTAATTTCTTCTGCTTCTTCAATACTAATTCTAAGCATGACGGCTATATCATTTGTGATACTAGCTGAGCCAATAGGGATGACTGCTGAGTGACGAATTGCGCCATCATTATAGATAGCTACTCCTGTTGTGGTTGAGCCTATATCAATTAAAGATACACCTAATTTAGTTTCATCTTTAGATAGAGTTGAAGCAGCGGCTGCAAGTGGTTTAAATACTAATCCATTAATTTTTATCCCAACCTCTTCAGCTGATTCAACTAAGTTTTTCATTGCCGTCGTTGCTGAAAACTCCCTTTCTATAAACTCCTCCCCTTCCCGATAAATCTATTTGGTTTGAATTTTTGCTGTTTTTGAACCCCTAGAGTCCGTAAAAACGGTTTCCATCATCTGTTGCAGCAATGTTAACCATACCATCAGAATCTGATAGATACCTTAACCCTGCTAAGCTTCCTCCTTTTTTATCTAAGTATTGCCTATCCACGTATACTCCTCCCATCTTGTCAGTGTTACTGCATTTGATGAGTTC
>JASMKZ010000088.1 GCA_030748955.1 Fidelibacterota bacterium
TTGGGCAATTCAAAAAATATCTAACTCTAATAATTATGAAAAATGCGATTAAAAGTACGGGGCTAAAATTACCGCCTCCAATATTTTATATAACTGCACTATTATTAGGTCTGGTACTAAATTATTTCTTTCTTATTACACTTTTGCCTGAGGTGTGGAGATATAGTGTTGGCATTGCCCTTATAGTCGTCAGCGGTGCCATTGTACCTTTCGTAATCATCCGATATAAAAAATTAAAGACACCTTTTGATGTGCGTAAGCCCGCTGAAGCCCTTATTACGGATGGACCTAATCGCTATTCTCGAAACCCCGGATATTTGTCGCTGACACTTCTATATTTAGGAGTAGGATTTATTCTCAATAACATCTGGATACTGAGTTTAGTGGTTCCTGTAGTATTGATTATGGATTTGTGGATTATTCGTAGCGAAGAGCGCCACCTTGAAGCAGTATTTGGCGAACAGTATCTACGATATAAATCTGCAGTTCGCAGGTGGATTTAAAGTTACGAAGAATTTATACACTCAAAAACAGGCCATTAATTATGCAAAAGAATTTAATAAAAAGAAGAAAAGCCCCTAACAATGGCTAAAGGACGAACCAAGACAATAAACCAATAGAAACCTACGAGCATAGCGATAAAGACCGCGCTAACAATTCACCCGTTTCTTAGCCAGGGACGATAAACTTCCCCAAAATGATACCAACCCTCCATACCCACCAGGAAAATAAACAACCCTGAAAATTTATAAAGTCCTTACCCCCATTTCTTTCAGTGCCTAAAGTTGTATTGTGTTGGCATTGCCGTTATAGCGGTAAATATATGGTATGCACGGTAAAATTTAGACTCAGAATGGTTATAATAGTCCATAATTACCACTATGACAGTAATTTATGCTATTCATACTTCAATTTACTTGTGAGGTATCATTATAACTAACTAATATTACCGCTATGACAGCAAATAATGAATTGAGTGAATTAATATTATATCACAGAAAGCAGGCCAAACTAACCAGAATCGAATTGGCAGAATTAGCTGGTGTAGGGAAAACCGTTATCTATGATTTGGAAAAAGGGAAAAACACAGTAAAATGGGTGACCATTCTACATGTACTGAATGCATTGAATATCAGTATCGTTTTTAACAGTCCCTTAATGGAAAGCTATGAAAAAAGCGCTGGTTAAAATCCATAATATCAGAGCAGGCATACTCACAGAAAATTCAGAAACGCAATATATGTTTCAGTATGATGTTGATTATGACGGTGAACCCATATCACTTGCCCTGCCGATAAGAGATATACCTTATAAATTTAACGCCTTCCCTCCTTTTTTTGACGGATTGCTTCCTGAAGGAATTCAATTAGATGGACTGCTTAAAGTCAATAAGATTGATAAGACTGATTATTTTTCCCAGCTATTGGCAGCAGGTGCGGATTTGGTAGGTGCTGTAACCATTGAAGAGATGGATATTGATGATGAATAAATGTCCCATTACCTATCAATTATGTACAGATAAATACAGTAAAAAAGGGCTTTCAAAACTTTCACCAAGATTAACTGAATTAAAAGCCCTTCCTTTCACAGCACAGGAACAGAGACGGGAGGCGTCTTTACGGTCAGGTAAAATGTCTGTTCAGGGAGTTCAGCCTAAACTTAGCGCACGGCTTTCCATAAAAAATACTGCATTAGAAATTGTAGATATAAACGGTACTTTCATAATAAAACCCCAAAGTAAAAATTTTCAGGAAACACCACAGAACGAGGATGTAACCATGAAAATGGCGAAGATCTGTGGTATAGAAGTACCCTTAACAGGTTTAGTGTACGCCATTGATGGCTCAATGAGCTATTTTATAAAACGCTTTGATAGATATGGTAAAAACAGAAAACACCATATTGAAGATTTTGCACAGTTGACGGGGAATACCAGAGATACCAAATACAAATGGTCAATGGAAAAATTAATTCCTGTAATAGATGAACATTGTACATTTCCTTTAGTTGAGAAAAAGAAATTGTTCAGACGAATATTATTTTGTTTTCTTACGGGAAATGAAGATATGCATCTAAAGAATTTCAGTTTAATCAGGCGTGAGATGAAAATAGAACTCAGCCCCGCCTATGATTTACTCAATTCAACTATTGCCATTGGCAGAGCAAAGGAAGAATTAGCCTTACCTTTATCGGGGAAAAAAAGTAACATTCAAAAGAATGATTTGATCGAATATTTTGGAAAGGACAAATTGCAGTTGAATGAAAATACGATTATCTCAGTGTTGAAAACTTTTCAAAATAAAAAATCTGAAATGGAGGTATTAATAAAAAATTCATTTTTGTCTGATGCGATGAAAAACAATTACCAAACATTACTATCACAAAGATTTAGCAGATTATTTTAGGAGTCTATCTTATCAACTCCCCACCAACTGCTTCACAACAATCCCCTAAGGCTTCCAAATCATAACCTCCCTCTAATCCCAATAGCAGATTAGATTGAATTTCCCTGCAGCATTTTGTCATATAGGTATAGTCTTCAGCAGCAAGATTTATACCCGCCAAGGGGTCGTTGCTGTGTGCATCAAAACCGGCACTGATGATGAGCAAATCAGGTTGGTAACCTTGTATAAAGGGGAGTACTTCTTCATCAAATCTTTTACGGTATTCCTGACTGCCATATCCTGATGGGATGGGAATGTTCAATACATTTTCATAATCTCCTTTTTCCATTTGAGAACCGGTACCGGGATAAAAGGGGAATTGGTGTATGGATACATAAGCAATGTTAGGGTTGGACTGAACTATATTCTGCGTACCATTGCCATGGTGCACATCCCAGTCAAAGATGGCTACTTTATTAATATTATCCTGCTTCAGAGCATAGACTGCAGCTAAGGCAGCATTTGAAAAAAGACAAAATCCCATAGCACGGTCTGCTTCTGCATGATGCCCCGGAGGTCTGGCAAGCACCAAAACGTAACTGCCTTTTAATACTTCATCCACACCATCCAGCCAGGCACCGGCGGATTTTAAGGCAATAGTATAACTTTCTGAACAGACAGGGGTATCCGGATCAAGATATCCTCCTCCTTTTTCACAGACTGACTTAACCTGGTGAATATGTTCCGGGCTGTGTATC
>JASMKZ010000089.1 GCA_030748955.1 Fidelibacterota bacterium
TTTCTGCCAGCGTTTAAAGGAGAAAAGCCTTATCGAAAAGCCTGGGAAAGAGGTGTGAAAATTATCGGGGCTACTGCTCATTATGTGACGGCAGAGTTAGATGAAGGACCCATCATCGAGCAGGATGTTATATCCGTGAATCATCAGCATTCTGTGAAAGAAATGATTCAGGCAGGGCGGGATATTGAAAGGCGGGTTCTCACCTCTGCAGTGAAAGCTCACTTAGAGCGGCGCATTATACTCCATGGCCAGAGAACCATTATCTTTCATGGATAATAATTAGTTGGCGGATCCTAGCTATAAGCTAACTACTAGATTTTAATTCAACATTATCTAGTAAGAATTTACAATATACGCCAGAGAGTACTAAAATTACTGCTCCTGCTTGGTGAGCTACTCCCAGCCAAACAGGCACCACCCAGATAAGGGTGAGCATTCCGAGTAAAAACTGTAGAATGACAATGTTCATTAGGGCTGTGATGGCAAAGTCCTGCTGAGGACTTAGAGTAAATCCTCTTGTGTAGCGCCAATAGCCAGGTATAAGCATGCAGAGAAACCAGCCAAGTATGCGGTGTATGAACTGTACAGTTAAGTTGTGTTCTGTAAAGTTGATATACCATGGAGACAGGGGGAGGAGACCATCCGGTACCCATTGCCCTGCCATTTTAGGAAAGGTATTCCAACCGTATCCTGCTTTTAGTCCTGCAACAAAAGCACCATAAATTATCTGTAGTATGATCACAGACAATAACCAATTTATTTTTGAAGAGAGATGTTCTTTGTTATAAGCTGTAGATGGTATAAACGTTTCCCTATGCAGTGATAGGATCGTCCATAGAATATATGCCATGAGTCCGAAAGCCAATATCAAATGTCCTGCCAAACGATAATGGCTCACATGGGGGACATCCACTAACCCGCTTTTCACCATATACCAGCCATATAAACCCTGGAGACCACCCCAAGCAAACATCAGTATCAGTTTTCTAATTAATCTGGGGTTAAGTTTTTTCATTACTAAAAAGTAAGCAAAAGGGATAATGAAAAATATTCCTAATAATCGTCCGATCAGGCGGTGAACATATTCCCAGAAGAAAATAAACTTGAATTCATCCAATCTCATACCCTGGTTTAGTTTTTTATACTCAGGATATTGCTGGTATTTCTCAAACTCAGCTTGCCAAGCAGATTCATTCATGGGTGGAATTACTCCTGAAATGGGGTGCCATTCCACCATAGAAAGTCCCGAGCGGGTAAGGCGGGTGATACCGCCAATGATCACCATAAGAAAAATAAGTAGCAGAGCAGAGCTGAGCCAGAGGGTAAGTTGGTTTTTAGTTTTAGTATCCATTTTTAGCCTATATACTTGTAGGTAAAATTAGGTTGGAAAGCTAATGGATATTATGGAGTAATTAGTTTGAATTTTTCCACATTTGAACCCAAAAATTCCTGAAACGGCCCAATTACATATACACCTGGTAATGTGATAAGAATCACAATAAATAGGATTGTGTTCTGTAGTATCAAGTATATCTTTTATTTTAGATAATTCTCCTCTTAAATTACATCGTATTTTTATAGAAAATGATCTCAATTAAGGAGGAGTTTAATTTTCACTAATTTTATTATCAAAAAACTTTATGCTTTGTTGTGCATGGTTCTTTCTATTTCTGTTTATAAATCAACAGGAAAAAGTTTACTTATGCTAATAATTTAATAGATAAGTAAAAAATGATGAGATTTTTATACTGGGATTTAAATTAAACTAAAAATTAAATATAATAATCGGAGATAAATCATGAAATATATCTATCAATCAATCTATATACTCATTGTCATCTGCAATTTATTATTAGCAGATATCCCTGAAACCCTTAGTTATCAGGGATATTTATCGGAAAATGGTATTGCTGTGTCTGATGGAGATTATAATATAACATTCCGCTTATACAGTGTGGAGTCTGGTGGTTCAGCCGTATGGACAGAAGAACATTTAGGTCTTTCCACAATAGATGGTGTTTTCAGCACTATTTTAGGAGAATCAGTGGATTTACCTGATGGCTTCAGCCAGCAGTACTGGTTAAGTATAGAATATGATGACTCTGAAATGTCACCCCGTATTCAACTTGCATCTGTGCCCTATAGCATGGCCTCAAAAACCAGTGAGACTACAAGCGCTGTGGTTGGAACAAATAATGTTTTTTCATCAGATGGTTATGTTGGAATTGGAACAACCGATCCCGTATCGACACTGGATGTAAGGGGAAGCTCTGTTGTTACAACTCCAGATGGGTTGCAGGTAATTTCTTTACATCGCAATATTGTAAATGGTGAATATCATGGTAGAGTGTGGATCAATGATTCAGATGGTGTTCCTAAAGTTACTTTATATGGTGATCCAAGCGCAAATAACCAACTGGAAGTTGTAGGAAACGCTTCCATTGGCCAGCTTGAAGTTGTAGGAAACGCTTCCATTGATGGTAATATCAGTTTAAGTGGCAGTCTAATAGATAAAAATTTTAATACTGCTATTTTATCATCTTATACTTCACAGCATGATTCTTATTTTGATGGAATATATTTCAATAATAATATTGCTACAAATGGTTATTTTAGCTTCATAGGACGTGGTATTTGGAATAACAATGCAGATACTACAGAAACAGTTTGGCTACGAGGTGATTATACAGACTATTATAATAATTATCTCTATCTTAGCCCGAATATTGGTGACCATGCCGGAAGCTTGGAAGAATCCATACAAGCTTATCCTGCACTTTTACTCGGACATGGTTCAGGGAATTTATTCTGGTTCGGTAATGCAGACATGTCCTTTACTACTGAGACTCAGGAAAATCTTGAAGCTTTAAGTAATGTATATATGGTTTTAGATGGTGCTGGCAGACTAGGTATCGGGAATGAAGATCCCCAGCACACATTAGATGTAACTGGCGATATCAATTTTACCGGAAATATTTTTAAAGATGGGAATCCATTTGGTACTGAGTCAAATATTTTTTCAAATGTATCTAGTGCTGAAGAAGGGGTGTATTCTCAGGGGGTCTTTTATGATAGAAATTTAGCAGGGCGTAAAACTCTCTATACCTATCCAGAGTTTGCAATAAATCATTATGCA
>JASMKZ010000008.1 GCA_030748955.1 Fidelibacterota bacterium
CCAGATTCAACCGTACATCATTCTGTGTATATTCAGGATATTTTCCAAGAAGATTTTGCAGCTATCCATGAGAATAATATTGCACTCTGTGATATCTATTCAGAATATTTCTTGGAACCGGAAACAGAGGAACCTCTCATTGAAGATTCTGGAGAACCGAGGGATGAAAAGGAAATTCCTGAAGAAGTGTTAGATGAAAAAGAATTTAAGGAACCAATTGTTGATGTTCCTGATGAACCAGTTGATAAAAAGGAAATACCTGTAGAGGAGCCAGATAACCAAATGGAAATTTTCTTTGAACCATTTACCGAATTGAATGGGAATAATAATTGGGATCCTGCAGAAAAATTTACAGATGACAATCAAAATGGTATTTGGGATGCAGCTGAACCTTTTATAGATTTAGGGAATGGCAAATATGATTCAGGAGAGAAATTTGTTGATTTGTATAGCAATGGTAAATGGGATGCTCAATTATGGTATGTTGATAAAAACAGTAACAACAAATGGGATGATGGTGAACCCTTTGAAGACTTAAATAAGGATGGCAGAAAAAGTTATGGTGAGCCTTATACTGATAAAAATAATAATAAATTATATGATCCTCCTGAACAAATTGACAATATTAAATTTAATTATAGTGCTGTCTCATTCTCAGAACCCTTTACAGATGAGAGCAATGGCAATTATGATTTAGGGGAAAGTTTTCAAGACAATAACGGTGATGGTGTTTGGACGCCAGCAGAAGCGTTTGAAGATACGAATGGTGATGGTGTTTGGACGCCAGCAGAAGAATTTGAAGATTTAAATGGAAATAAAATATGGGACGCAATAAATCCAAAATCTGTTAAGCCGGATTCCATTATTTCTCCGGCAGATTCAATTCTGCATCCAGGTAATGAAAAGGAAATTATGAAGCCATGATATACCGGGAAATGGGGAAAGTCATATCTAATGAAGAAATTGCTGAGGGCATTTATAAAACTGTTTTTATATCCCCCAATATTTCATCTTCTTCCATGCCAGGACAGTTTGTCAATATACTCCCTTCACTTGATTGGAGAAATGTTATGCGTCGTCCCATGAGTATTGCTAGTCAAGGAAATGATGAAATCAGCATTATCTATAAATCCGTTGGAGAGGGAACCCGCATCATGGCAAATTGGGCAATTGGTGAAAAGGTAGATTTAATTGGTCCATTAGGCAATTATTGGGAGGGGTATAAATCGTCCTTCCCTATTATTGTTGGAGGTGGAGTGGGTATAGCTCCCATCCTTAATCTACACGATGTGTTATTGGAAAAAAAAATAGATCATTGCTTAATAATGGGCGCTCGTCATAGTGGGGAGCATTTTTTCCCTCATGAACCTCAAAATAAAGTATTTCTTTCAACGGACGATGGAAGTTTGGGAATTAAGGGTAATGTGGTTGATATTTTAAAGTCCATTTATCCAATTGGGAAACACTCCCAAAATACAAAAATATTTTCTTGTGGACCTCCCATGATGATGGATGAAGTGCGTAATTATTCAAACGAGAATAAGTTAGATTGTGATTTAGCACTGGAAACAATAATGGCTTGTGGGTTTGGAATATGCCAAGGGTGTACGGTGGAAAGGAAAGCGGAAACTAATGGCGTGCATAGTTACAGGAATCGATTTGCTTTAGCCTGTTTAGATGGCCCCATTTTTAATGCAGAGGAAATTATTTCATGCGTGTAAAATTAAAAGATATAGAATTTTCTTCTCCAATTCTCACAGCCAGTGGTACCTATGGTTATGGCCATGAAGTAAGGGATATGGCGGATGTAAACCAATGGGGGGGCATAATCACCAAATCTGTTACACGCCATCCTCGTGAGGGGAATCCACCTCCACGAATTGCTGAAACTAGATCGGGAATGATAAACTCAATTGGGTTGGCGAACCTTGGCGTAGAAAAATATTGTAATGAAATCATACCATCATTAAATGAGCTTCAAACCAAGGTAATAATTAATATTGCTGGTTCTGCTATGAAAGATTATTTGGAAACCATGGAAATGCTTGAATCCAAAAATGGGAAACATGTGGGATATGAAATTAATATTTCCTGTCCAAACGTGAAAGAAGGGGGAATTGAGTTTGGTGTAAATTGTGAAATGACAGAACAGCTTACAATTGAAATGCGGAAAAGGACAGATAAACTCCTCATAATGAAATTAAGCCCTAATGTGACTCGAATAGAAGATATTGCCCAAGCTGCTGAATCTGGTGGAGCTGATGCGGTGAGCGCAATTAATACGGTGGTGGGTATGGCTATAGATGTAAAAACCCGAAGGCCGAAACTCAATACCGCTTTTGGAGGTCTATCAGGACCAGCTATTAAACCCATAGCTATAGCTAATGTACATAAGGTATTTAAGGCAGTAAATATTCCTATTATCGGTATCGGTGGAATTGCAACTGCCAAAGATGTAGTGGAATTTCTTTTAGCCGGAGCAACAATGGTACAGATTGGAACCATGAATTATCAGAATCCGAATCTGGGCATTCAACTCAAAGGAGAGCTATCAGAATATTATTCCCAAAACGAAATTGAGAAAACTGAAGATTTAATTGGAAAGGTTGAGTATCATTCCAATTAGAATTTTCATTTTAATATTCATTGGATTCCTTTGTGTAGACTGTGCTTCAGCTCCCCGCTATAAAAGTGGCAATTCATCCATTACCACACCCAAGAAAAAAGACAGTAAAAAGAAGCGTGATAAACAAAGCAAGACACCATCCTTTAATAAATCTAAAATGGTTTATAAGGGTGTATCCTCTTATTATGGGCCCAAATTCCACGGTAAACTAACGGCCAATGGCGAGATTTTTGATATGTATGGGGTAACTGCTGCCCATAAGGAATTTCCCTTCAATACCGTAACTCGTGTCACCAATGAAAATAATGGCAAGTCTCTTATAATCCGCATAAATGACAGGGGACCCTATATCGATGGCAGAATACTGGATTGCTCCTTTGGTGCGGCAAAAAAGTTAGGCTTTGTAGGTGCAGGTACAGCACCAGTAAAAATTGAAATTCTGGAATGGGGCGATGGTGAATATATGCATCATGATTGAGAATGAATTTTTAATATTCCAAACTGTTACAATTTGAAAAGGTATCATCATAGGAAGAAAAATATTTTTCTTGTAAAATTGGTAATAGATTTAATATCATTTAAAGTAAAGATATGGTGACATATAAAATTATATTGCTTTTGATTTGCTATTCTTGGATGTTTGCCTTTACATTCCATGATGATCTCATACCTATGACATTTGGTGAAGAAACGCTAGACAAACCATTTCTAGGGGGATTTAACCGCCCAAAAGTCCAGTGGCTAGATTGGGATGCGGATGGAGATATAGACCTGTTTATTTTGGATGCTAGTGGTTATCTGCGTTATATGGAAAACCAGGGAACTGCTAGTTCGCCGGATTTTCATCTTATTACTGTTTCCTATGAGAATATTTTCTGTGGGGGCTGGTTTCATTTTGCTGATTTTGATAATGATGGAGATTTAGACCTTTCAGCCCAGAATGACGATGAACCTGATCATATATCCTATTTCCAGAATAGTGGAGGACAATTGGTATTTTCAGCTGTTTTAACGGCTGTTGGGGGAGGATATGTCACCAGCAGCTCCGTTATGACACCAACATTTTCCGATATTGACAATGATGGAGATTTAGATTTTTTCACTGGTAATATGACTGGGACACTAACCTATTATGAAAATACTGACTTAGCAGGAGGTATCCCTCAATATGAGTTCATCACCAATTCCTGGCAGGATATTTATATTGTAGGCGGTACTCGAATAGATGATCGTCATGGAGCCTCTGCCATCACCTTTATAGATTTGGATGGAGACGGAGATCTAGACCTGAGCTGGGGTGATTATTTCCAGCAGAGTTTATATATTATATGGAACTCAGGTTCAGCAGAATCGCCGTATATGATTGAGGTGACTACAGAGTATCCGCCAGAAGATCCCATTATCTCTGCCGGACAGAATATGCCTACTTTTGCAGATTTGGATGGTGACGGAGATGAAGATCTATATGTGACGGTTCTTTCTGGTGCTTATGGAAACCAATTGGTAAATAATTTTTTCTATTATAAAAATACAGGTAGCAATTCTAATCCGGAGTATAGTTATATCACCAATAATTATTTTTCCATGTTGGATATATTCTCGAACAGCTCTCCCGAACTTGTCGATATTGACAGCGATGGAGATTTAGATCTTTTTGTAGCCAACCAGTATGATCTGTCCGAAACACCCTGGGTGGGGCGAATTCATTTTTTCCGCAATATGGGAAGCAGCAGCAGCCCCAATTACGTAGAGGAACAAACGTCACTTTTAAATGAGAATATGGGGCAGATGCTCACCCCGGAGTTTGGTGATTTGGATGGTGATGGTGATATGGATCTGTTGGTGGGTGATTTTAATGGGTTTATTCAATATTTTGAAAATATCAGCACTGATGACAATTTAATCTTTAGCTTTATAGAAAATGTGGGCAATATTGACCTCTCCGGCAACTCAGTGCCCACTCTGGGTGACCTAGATGGTGATGGTGATTTGGATATGCTTATTGGTCAGCTCAATGGTTCACTCATTTTTTACCGCAATGGAGGAAACACTTCAGCATATGATTTTCAGGAAGAATCTTTTGACGACATTCAGGTTCAGAGCAATTCCGCTCCGGAGCTGATAGCTATGGATGGTGATGAAGACCTAGATCTAGTTTTGGGTTCTGCAAATGAAGGACTATTATTTTATCGGAATCTGGATAGTGATAATTTTCAGTTTCAATTTGATCCAGATATGGCCATGCCAATGGTGGGTGTAAATACCAGACCGACAGCGGGGAATATATTTGGGATAGACACACTGGATATTATTACTGGGCTTTCTTCCGGCGGTATGTATCATATCCAGACAGAGATATGTGCCCTTCTAGGTGACTTAAACGGCGATGGTGGTTGGAATGTGTTGGATATTGTCGCCCTTGTCAACTGTATACTAGCAGATACCTGTGGTTATCAAGAAAATAGTTGTTCAGGAGATATAAATGGTGATAGTGGCTATAATGTTTTAGATATTGTAGCTCTTGCCAACTGTATACTAGCAGATAATTGTTAATGCTTAATAATTGGATTGTAATTAGGAGAAAATATTTATGCAATTGAAGACTAATATTGTTGGACTATTTTTAATCTCTGTATTCATTGGATGTGGAATATTTAATACAACAGAAACGAATAATGGTGTGACAAAACTATATGTCTGTTTACAGGCACAAAATCAAGTTGCAGTTTATGATGTGCCAAGTTTAGAACTGAAAAAACTTATTGATATTGATTTTTCTGATAATAATACACCTCATTTTATTGTGATTGATGAAGAAAATGATTTTTGGTTTGTTACTGCAATGGACGGTGGATACATTGCTCAATATAATTTAGTAAATGATGAGTTTATTGATACAGTTTCAGTTGGAAGTAATCCGGCACTTATGACAATAGATCCAACTAATAAAATATTATTCTGTTCTAGAATGAGTATGGCTGATATGCCGAGTATGGGTGGTATGTCAGGAATGGATAATATGGACATGATGGTAGAAACCAATATTATCAATGAGATAATGTATACTAAAGATGGATTAACTTTAGGTAGGAAATTTATTTTAGAGTCAGATGTGCTTCATGGGATCACATTAGATCATAATAAAGAAAATTTAATAACAGCAAGTATTACAGATGATTGGTTATATAAAATTCCTTTAAATGATAATCCACCCATTTCTAATACTATGGATGCATCGATCACAACTTATGTAGGAAACTATCCAAATCGTTTGCAGCCTTTACAGATTATCTCATTAAATGATAGTTTGGTTGCCATATCTTGTTCGGGATTTATGGATAATGTAAACGGGCAGGTACAGATTTGGAATATTGAATCAATGAAGATTGTAACTAGTTATGAATTCGATGATAAATCTATTCCTTGGCATTTAATTAAATCACCTGTTTCAGATGAGATATTTATTGTATTTGGTGGTGCTGGTGGCAATGGAGGCCTAGCTGCATTAACATATACAGAAAATGAAATTGACTTGAAATGGAAGACTCTTGATGATAATTATATGAATTTTCATGGTGTTACTATTGGTTCTGAGGGTGAATATATTTATGTAACCAGTCGCGGAAATCACTATTTATATCAATTTAGAAACATGGTAGAATATGGTCCGCTATTAGCATCAGTCCCATTGGGTACTGAAAATCAAATTGTAAGCCCGGGTGGAATAAGTATCATGCAGAAAACGTGTATTGGATGTGAATAGTAACAAACTAGAATACATACTCTTATTATACATCCTTCTTTTTGTATTAGCATGTGAAGAAAATACAACTATGCCACCATCAATAGAATTTAAATCATTTCCAGAAAAAGATATTCAATTTGATAGTAATGGGGATATTATAAGTTCTGATATTGACGTATCTGATTTCCACTCTTCAGATAAATGTGTAGAATGTCACTCAGAACATGTAGCAGAATGGAAAAGATCCATGCATGCCTATTCAATGCGGGACCCTGTATTTTTCAGTGGCTGGAAATCTGAACACTCTAATCGCACTGAAACTGGTGAACGCTTTTGTATTCAATGCCATAGTCCTGTTGCATATGTTACTGGCACTAAGTTAGACAAATATATAAATGAATATGAGACTATTACAGGACTACAGGAGGATCCAGAGTTGAGTATGTCAATTAAGGAAGGTGTGACCTGTACTGTCTGTCACAGTTTTACTGGCATCAGTAAAACTGTAGAGACGGGATATGATGTAGCTGCAAAGGCAGAATATCATATGAATCCAGGTGAAGGTATAATGTATGGTCCAATAGAATCATCAGTAGAAATAGATTCTTCTGAAAATAGCTATGCTCATAAATCTGAATATAATAGCTTATTTCGATCTTCAGAGGCATGCCTACCCTGCCATGATTTTAAAATCAGAGGAGTGGATGCAGAAATTACCTTCACGGAGTGGAATAATATACCTCAGTTTGGTATGGCTGGTTTAGTATCTTGTCAGGAATGTCATATGCCTATTAATGGAAATGGTTATCATAGCCATGAATTTGCAGGTGTTGATATTAATCTGACAGAGCCGATTCCCGAAGACAGTCTACAATATAAATCTGTAAAAAAATTGTTACAGAGCTCTGTAGAACTGAAGTTTGGAGGTTCAAATGCTGAAGACGCAATTAATATCGAGAACGGTGTATTGGTTATTCTGGTTACTGTAAAAAGTTTAACAGGACACTCCCTTCCTTCCGGGACATCTTTCGCCCGTGAAGCATGGCTGGAAACCATTGTTAGAGATGCTGACGGAAATACAATTTACTCATCTGGAAAGATTGAAGAACCTACTTCAGACTTGAATTTTTCTGATCCAAGCCTAGTATTATACTCATCCGATTTACTGGGTGAAGCTGGTGATATAGTAACTTCTGTAACCGAAACATATGATATAATTCCAAAAATGTTACCTGGACTATCCAGTCAAGTTCATAAGTATATAATACCAGAAGATTTCAGTGAAATCAATCAACTTTCAATAAGTGTGAGGATGCGTTTCAGGGCCTTTAAGCCTTCCTTTCTAGAGGAAGAACATTCAGATTTACTTGCCAGACAGCCTGTATTTGATATGGCGCAGATTGATACCACTTATCTTATTCCTTAATTATCTTATTGCAAACTGTTACAATATATAAGGAGGTTATTAAGGGGGATATATTTTATTTTGTACCGAGAAACTATATTTTATAATTAAGGATAGGATGAAAGATGCTTAGAAAAACAATCTACTTAACACTTTTCTCCCTTGTATTACCTCAGGGGTATAATATGGATTTGGTAAGTTTTATGGATTTTGGCCAAAATGTTTCAGATATCACGGGTTTTTATCAGGATGGCCGAGAGTTTGCTGTAATAGGCCTGCAGAATGCAGCCTCTTTTGTGGATATTACTGACCCTGCTAGCCCAACTGAACTTGGACGGATACCCGGTGGCAACAGTATCTGGCGTGATTTGAAATACTGGAACCGGCATGTCTATATAGGCACAGAAGCATCTGATGGTGTGAAAGTCGTAAGCGTTGATGACCCTGATAATCCTACCCTGGTAAGCACCATATCTGATTTTGGCAACAGCCATAATATCCATATCGATATTGATGGATATCTCTATGTAGTGGGCGCATCCTCCAATGATGTCTGGATTTATGACCTTACCATGCCTGCATTTCCCCAGTTGGTTGGAACCTGGTCTGGCGAATACCTGCATGATATAGAAGTATATAATAATAAGCTGTATGGAGCGGCCATTTATTCAGGATTATTTTATATTGTGGATGTAAGTGATAAGGCCAATCCCACCACTCTTGTCAGTTATAATACAGGCGGCGGCTATATCAGTACCCATGACTGTGCTGTAACTGAAGATGAAAAATATTTATTTACCGGAGATGAAAATACTGGTGGTCATGTAAAAGTCTGGGACATTCAGGATTATGGTAACATTAATTTAGTTGCAGAATACATGACCAACCCTAGTCATTCAGCCCATAATTTGTATGTCCGTCCCGGAACGGATCTATTAATTATTTCGTATTACGCAGATGGTACCCGGATACTGGATATTTCTGACCCAACCAATCCTATTGAAGCGGCCTATTATGATACCTCGAATATTGAAGGTCTCTATGTAGGCAACTGGGGAACCTATGCCTATCTTCCAAGTGGATATATTATCTCTAGTGATATTGAAACGGGTATGTATGTATTGGCAACTTCACTGCTGATTGCTCCACCGGAAATGGAATATTCCACAGGCACAACTGACTTCAGCCTTGCAGAGGGGGAATCAGCATCAGGCAGTATTACCATAACCAATACAGGAGATGTGGAATCTGAACTCAATTATAGCCTCTCAACCTCACCTTTTTCCAGTACAGGCGGCAGTGATTCTTTCGGAAATATCTGGACGGATTCCAACTCAAATGATGATTATGATTACAGCTGGGTGGATATTTCAGGTTCTGGCAGTCTCTACTCCTTCCCGTCTAATGATGATGCAGGTGAAAGTATTTTAATTGGTTTTGATTTCTCTTTCTATGGCGAGAATTATAATTCCCTCATTATAAACCCAAATGGATGGGTGGGTTTTGGCGAGGACAATGATGCCTGGGACAATACCAACATCCCTTCAGGTGATGCTCCTCGCCCCGCTATTTTTGGTTTGTGGGATGATTTGAACCCGGTAAATGACAATTGCAATTCCTACTGTTCTGGAAGTGTCTATACCCATGGCAATAGTGAGCGTTTTGTAGTATGGTTTAATGAAGTGGCCCACTGGTATACCAATTTTGAAAACAGTTATTATGACTTTCAGATTGTGCTCTACCCGAATGGGGAGATTGCTGTGAATTATAATTCTCTCACAGGTGATCATGATGCCACCATCGGAATACAGAATGCAACTGGAACAGATGGCATACAGGTTGCTTCTGGCTCAAGTTTTGCGACTAATAATAGATCCCTCTTTTTTAGTACAGGTTTAGATTGGCTGAGTTTCAGCGGTGAAACAACCGGTCAACTAGCATATGGTGCATCTTCCACAAATACCTTTGATGTGAGTTCTTCTGGTCTTCCAAATGGTGATTATACGGGCTACGTAAAAATTACCTCCAATGGCGGGTCTGCATCTATTCCGGTAAATCTCACTGTGGGTTCTGGCTCTGAAATTATGCCCGGTGATGTGAATATGGACTCTGTCCTGAATGTTCTGGATGTGGTCATACTGACAAATTTTATTCTGGAAGCGGACACTCCAGATTCAGATCAATTTGAAGCCGGGGATATTAATTCCGATGGTATTTTGAATGTTCTGGATATTGTCAATTTAGTAAATCTAATTCTGCTATAGATTATATAAAATTACCTTTTTGAAACTTCTTCGCTATGATAAATTATTATCATGGAAAGTGGTCAATAAACAGGTAATTGCAAGCAATCCTCCCCAAATTTCTACGCTGGGTATTCAGTAAATATAATGCACGGAATTATTATCCTCGTAATTATGAGGGTGAATTCACTATATCTGCAATTACCCAGTCAGCAACTATTTACCGGGATAATTGGCATGTGCCCCATGTATATACAGAATATAATGAAGATATGTTTTTCTGCCAGGGATATGTACATGCGCAGGATCGTATCTGGCAAATGGAGATTAACCGACGGATTGGTCAGGGGACATTATCTGAAGCTTTTGGGAAAGATGCCCTCAATACAGATAGGCTCACCCGTACCATTGGTTTCAACCGTTTGGCAAAAGCAGATCTGGAATTACTGAATCCAAAGCATAGAATATTTCTTGAAGCCTATGCAAAGGGTGTGAATGAATGGCTGGAACACAACAAATTACCCATAGAATTTACCCTCACACGTATTTCTCCGGAAAGATGGACAGTGTTAGATATACTGGCATGGGGCAGGGTGATGACCTGGACACTGTCACATGGCTGGTCTGGTGCTCTCACGCGTCAGAAAATCATTAATAAAGTAGGTGATGATATGGCGGAAGAACTGGGTATTTTTTATCCAGATGGCAACCCTTCCGAAATACCAAATGGAATTGATGTAAATACTCTTCAGGTGGATGAAATGATTGAGTCATCACAGGGGCCATTTCTAGCAAAAGATATGGAAGGTGGCGGGAGAGGCTCCAATGCCTGGGCAATTTCACCCGAAAAATCTGAGACAGGCCGTCCGCTACTTTGTAATGACACCCACCTTGTTTTAAGCATGCCGGGGATCTGGTACATGAATCACCTACACTCAACAGAAGGGTATCATTGTACAGGTTTTTCCATACCGGGTCTGCCAGGTTTATTACTGGGACATAATGAATATATTGCCTGGGGCATCACGCTGGCGTACACAGATGTGGAAGATATATTTATAGAAAAACAGGATGTAACGGACCCAGAAAGATATGAATACCGGGGTGAGTTGAAAAAATATGATACAATACAAGAAATTATTCCCGTTAAAGGAGAGACCAATCATGTAGAAAACATACGGCAGACAATTCATGGCCCGCTTATAGGCTCTGTAACAGAAAATTCAAGCCAGACAATTTCCTTATGCTCAAAATCATTGCAGCCCAATACCATTATGGATGGATTTTTCCATATCAATCAGGCAGAAAATTGGAATGATTTCTCTAAGGGAGTTGAAAAAATAAAGGCACCCCAGCTGAATATTATTTACAGTGATACCAAAGGGAATATTGGCATGTATGTATCTGGGCGTGTGCCTGTCCGGAATAAAGGTGGTGGTGGTGTTCCGGTTTCAGGTTGGACTGGAGAGTTTGATTGGATATCTGAAATCCCACATGATGAAATGCCCCATGTATTAAATCCAAAATGTGGATATGTTATTTCATGCAATAATAAAATTACTGATGACAGTTATCCCCACTATCTGGGGAATTCATTCATGAATGGGTACCGTGCAGCTCGGATCGAAGAAAAATTTAAGGGATTGAGTAAAATAGATTTTCAATTGGTTCAGGATCTCCATATGGATTTTTATTCAATACCGGGAAAGCGAATTAAAGACGGATTAATTTCCGGTCTTCGGACTGCCAAGCCGAAGGCGCAGAAACTTATTGACATACTGAATAAATGGGATAATACTTTAGATGAGGAGTCTATTGGCGGTACAGTCTATCAGGTGTTTTTATTTAGGTTAATAAAAAATATCGTACAGCCCCATTTGGGACAAACGCTTACAGCAAAATATCTGGGCATCGGAGATCATCCACTACTATTGCCTGTAAATGAATTGTTGGGTCACAGCAGCGAGGCTATGATTCGTATTTTCCAGAATTCTGATTCCAAATGGGTACCATCTGGGAAATCTGCCTTGAGTTTAATTGAGAAATCACTGGTTGAATCATGTCTTTGGCTCGAAGAGAATATGGGATATGAAGCTTCCGGATGGAAATGGGGCAATATCCACCAGGCAGAATTTCAGCACAGCCTATCAGTAAAAAAACCATTAAATCAAGTCTTTAACAAAGGTCCCTATCCAATTGGTGGAGATACGGATACAGTTCATCAGTCTGCTTATAATCCGTCTGCACCATATCATAGTACATCATGGTGTCCATCCAACCGCTTTATTGTGGATGTTGGAAACTGGGATGCTTCTCTTGCAGTTTCACCACCGGGGCAGAGTGGAGTGCTGGGAAGTCGGCATTATGATGATATGGTATCCTTATGGAGGAAAGGGGAATATATTCCCATGCCATGGAGCAGGGAAAAGGTGGAAGAGATGGCTGAATATACGCTTGTAATCAAACCCTGATTCATTCATAAATTATACTCTCTTTTAACACTCTTTTATTTTGACTGATAAGAAATCACCTAATATCCGTATTAACAAGGTTTATACTCGCACTGGGGATGCCGGGAAAACGCGCCTGATTGGTGGTGAAGAGAGGTGGAAAGATGATGCCCGGGTGGAAGCCTATGGAACTGTGGATGAGCTGAATTCTGAAATTGGTCTCTGTCGGGAATTATTAAAAGAGCAGAAAGAGGATCAGTTTAGTTCACTCATACGTTTCTTAAAGTCTGTACAGAACGAACTTTTTAATCTGGGCAGCCAATTAGCAGCAGCTGAAGATCGCGATTCTGAAAACCTTCCTCAATTATCGGATGATGCAATCTCCAAACTTGAAAGTAAAATTGATACTGTAAATGAATCGCTTTTAGAACTCACATCCTTTATACTTCCAGGTGGGAGTGTGATAAATGCCCAGTTTCACATGGCCCGTAATGTCTGCAGGCGGGCAGAGCGACGGACTGTTACTCTTTCAAGAAATGAGACTGTTGTTCCAGAAAATATCCGATATTTAAATCGATTGTCGGATGCCCTGTTTGTCTGGAGCAGATGGGTGTCTCATATTCTGGGTGATACAGAAAATTTCTGGAATCCTAATCACTAAAACCAATCCCTATAGGAAAAACGTGAAGTATATTGTACTAAACGCCATATTGTTTTCTCTGTGTCTGGCTGCTGAAAAGGAATATTTTCAGCAGCATGTATCCTATGATATTGAGGTCACTCTGGATGATTTGGCCCATACATTGGATGCATATGAAAAAATAATCTATACTAATAACTCACCTGATACACTTGATTTTATATGGTTTCATATCTGGCCCAATGCATACAAAAATACAGAGACGGCTTTTGCCAAGCAGCGAGAACGGTTCTTAAACACCAGTTTTATTTTCTCTGAAGAAAAGAAACGGGGCTATATTGACAGCTTGAATTTTACGGTTGATGGAATTAAAGCAGAATGGGATTATCATCAGGATTGGATTGATGTGGCAAAAGTGCAACTGCCAAAGTCCTTGCCTCCCGGCGATGTTATTACCATTGAAACACCGTTCTTTGTCAAACTGCCCAAGGTGTTTTCACGGCTTGGTCATACGGGTAAACATTATGAAATTACCCAGTGGTATCCAAAGCCGGCTGTTTATGACCATAAAGGTTGGCACCCCATGCCCTATTTAGATATGGGAGAGTTTTATAGTGAATTTGGTAGTTTTGATGTGAAAATAACCCTCCCTGAAAAGTACCGAATCATGGCAACGGGTGACCTTATAAATGGTGAAGCAGAATATGTCTGGCTGGATTCCCTGGCTCAAGAAGGAGACTCCCTGCATGCTCTAGATAAAAAGGCTTTTAAGAAAGCCATTAAAAAATTGAAGAAATCTCGAAAAAAGAAAGAAGAGAAAAAGAACTTTCTGCAAAAGCTTAAAGCAAAATTTAAAAAGGAAAAGAAAGAAAGAGAAACGCCCATACTTAAAACCCTCCATTTCCATCAGGATAATGTTCATGATTTTGCCTGGTTTGCTGATCCGAAATGGATTGTGAGGAAGGGCGTTCTCTATCTGGCAGATTCCACCCGACAGGTAACACTCTGGAGCATGTATCACCCTAAAAATGCTGAATTATGGGAAAACTCCATTGAATACCTCCATGATTCGGGATACTGGTACAGCGTATTTAATGGTGATTATCCGTACAACCATATAACAGCTGTGGATGGTGACATGAGCGCAGGTGGGGGAATGGAATATCCTAATATCACGGTTATTTCTAAAATGGACTCCAAACATTTATTAGAAATGGTGATTATGCATGAGGTAGGACATAACTGGTTTTATGGCATACTGGGCAGCAATGAACGTGATCATACATGGATGGATGAGGGATTGAATGAGTTTTGTAATATCCGCTACTGGGATAAAAAATACGGCAATGAAAATAGAAAATATATTGTAAATGAATTTACTCAGGAAAAATTAGGTCCTCTCAGCGTGGGAAAAAATATCCAGTTTGGTTTTTTTGAATATATGGGATATACATCCTGGGTCAAGCGTGGGGATGAAGAACCCCTTGAAACTTCTGCAAATGATTTCAAACAGCGCACCAATTACTGGCTCAGCTACTCAAAACCTCTAGTCTATACCTGGCATCTTCTGGACTTTATCGGAGAAGAAACTATTGATTCCATTCTCCATAATTATTATGAAGACTGGAAGTTCAGGCATCCCTATCCGGAGGATTATTTTGCCTATGTTAAAAAATACAGTGATAAAGATTTAAGCTGGTATACCAGTGATGTCTTTTACAAAACGGGAAGAGTTGATTATGCCGCTTCTATTCACAAGGGTGAGGCTGTTTTCAGGAATAATGGTACATTGACCCTGCCGTTTGAAGCCGCTTTCTATGATAAAAAGGGAAAGGAAATTTCCCGCCATTGGTATGAAAATGTAAAACGGTTTCGCACAGTTACCCTTCCTGAGGGAGCAAAATCGGTGAAGATCGACCCAGATGAAACGCTTCCAGATATAAACAGACCCAATAATGCCACATCCAAGCCTCTGGCATTCACATGGGTGTTTGATCAGCCTCAGTATGATAAACGAGAAATCTTCTGGATGCCCTGGGTTTTTAGTGGCAATCAGTATAATGGTTGGACACCTGGTATAAATTTCTATCATGGCTTCGTACCCGGGTATGATTATGGTATTGGATTTCGTTCCATGTGGGATTTTAATAATGAAAAGCTTATCGGTTCTGCCAGTGCATCAAAAACGGTATATGGGTTTGGTAATTTTTACACAAGTACATTCAGCTTTGATGCTAGAAGAAATGCTGGTAGAACAGGGTTCCATATTGAGTTTGAAGGCAAGCGGAAAGAACATTTAGAGAAATATCCGGTTTGGACAACAACATTTATTATGGATTATCATGATATCTCTGAAAATACTGTGGATCCTGATTATTATGATTTTGGTGAGATTGCCACAGGATATGCTGAAATGGAACTCTATAATCGCCCTAATCCCTTTTTGACATACTATTTCCGATCTGCCCTTAAAACGGGGATAGTGAAGAGTCAATTTTTGAGGGCAAATCTACAGGCCAATATATACTATAGATTTACAAAAAAGTATAAAGCGAAACTTCGTATCTGGGTAGGGGGATTTTTAGACAATTCTGACCTGCCTCAGCAGTATTTAACCTATCTCAGTGGCAATATTGATCCTGATTTTCGTGATGGATATATTTTTAACCGAACTCCCAAAGTCAATGATGCATCTGTAGGAATCGGTCAGTATGATATTGGTGGGCCGTCCATGCATGGTTTGATATTAGAGGGTGAAAAAATGATGGGTGTGAATAATTGGGTGATTTCTGCTAATTTTGAAATGAATATACCCAAGATACCGGGGAAACCCTTTATGGATGCAGCTATAATTCCCGGGGGGGACTCCTATTTTGATTTTGGGATGAAAAAATCCTTCGGCCCACTTTCAATTATCATGCCTTTATATCAAAGTTGGGATGAGACTCCCTTTGTAGCCGATACGGACTGGATTTTGGATAGACTTCGTTTTTCTTTAACCCTGTCTGGCTTTAATGTTCGGAGTATGTTTTAATGCAGCTTATCCGTCATAAATAAGGAAAAAGAATGATACCAGGGCCATTTTTTTCGTTGAAATTCGTTGAAATAGTTATTTGAAATTATAATTAGAATCAAGTTAAATTTCCCTGTCGTGATTTATACCAAATTGCCGCGACGTAAAAAAAGTTGCTAAAGAGGGTGAAACCGGTTTAGTGCCGGTTTTTTATTTTATGAGAGATATTAAGAATATATTAAAAAAGCAAATTCTCACGCTAGATGGTGCTATGGGCTCTCTTATCCAAACCCATAGTCTGAGTGAACTAGATTACCGATCAGAAATGTTATCTAATTACCCTCAGGACCTAAAAGGAAATCATGATGTTTTATCTCTCACCCGCCCTGATATTATTCACAATATTCATTCATTATATCTTGAGGCAGGTGCAGATATCATTGAAACCAATACTTTTAATGCCAATGCAATTTCCCAGTCAGATTATGGTTTAGAACATCTAGTGTACCAGTTAAACTTAGAATCCGCTAAGATTGCTAAAAATGTAACGAGAGCTGTTACTGAAAAAAATCCTGAAAAACCGAGATATGTAGCGGGCATTCTCGGCCCTACAAACAGGACATGTTCTATGTCTCCAAAAGTGAGTGACCCCGAATTTAGAAATGTTAGTTTTGATGATTTGGTTGATACCTATAGTGATCAGTGCAAAGGCTTGCTAGATGGCGGAGTAGATATTATAATGGTTGAAACGGTGTTCGATACCTTGAACTGCAAGGCTGCTTTGTTCGCAATCCAGGAGACGTTTGCAAATAGGGGGGAATATGTGCCAATAATGGTTTCGGTAACTATTACTGATGCCAGTGGTAGAACATTATCTGGGCAGACGATTGAAGCATTTTGGTATTCTATACGACATGTAGAACTTTTGAGTGTAGGAATTAATTGTGCTCTGGGCGCTGAAGAAATGCGACCATTTCTTGCAGATTTATCTGCTATTGCAGATATCCCAATTAGTATACACCCAAATGCAGGGCTTCCAAATGAATTAGGTGAATATGATCAATCGCCTGAGTTTATGGCAGAAATTATTGAAAAATTTGCAGAAAGTGGGTTGGTTAATATTGTGGGTGGATGCTGTGGCACAACCCCTGAGCATATTAGAGTGATTTCTCAGAAAGTTAGTCAAAGCCCTCCAAGAATACTCCCTACAATAAATCCAATTACAAAATTAAGTGGATTAGAACCGCTTAAAATTAATGAAAAATCACTTTTTGTAAATATTGGTGAACGCACTAATGTATCGGGTTCCAAAAAATTTTCGAGGCTCATTCGGGAAGAAAAATATGAGGATGCATTATCTGTGGCAATTCATCAAGTTGAGGGTGGTGCACAGATGATAGATGTGAATATGGATGAAGGACTACTGGAGTCAGAAGAATGTATGGAGAAATTCCTGCGCATGATAGCTTCAGACCCCGCCATTTCCCGGGTACCCATTGTTATTGACTCATCAAAGTGGAAGGTTATAGAAACTGGATTAAAAAATATACAGGGTAAGGGTGTTGTAAATTCAATAAGCTTAAAAGATGGAGAAGCTGCCTTTATTAACAAAGCAGAGAAGATTCGTAGGTATGGTGCGGCGGTCATTGTAATGGCATTTGATGAGAATGGACAGGCCGATTCATATGAACGTAAAATTGACATTTGTAGCAAGAGCTTTGAACTTCTGACCAATAGAGTAAATTTCCCAACTGAAGATATCATTTTTGATCCCAATATATTTGCCGTTGCAACCGGCCTTGCAGAGCATAATGATTATGCCCATGCATATATTCGTGCCTGTAAGAAACTAAAAGAATTATTCCCTCAATCTCTCATAAGTGGAGGCTTGAGTAATTTATCATTTTCTTTTAGAGGGAATAATGCTATTCGGGAGGCAATGCACTCGGTATTCCTTTATCATGCCATCAAATCCGGAATGACCATGGGAATTGTGAATCCGGGCCAGTTATCCATTTATGATGAGGTTCCCATTGAACTTCGACTGAAAATAGAGGATGTAATATTTAACCGTAACTCTGAATCTGGGGAACGTCTTTTAGATTCTGCAAAAGAATTTCATATTGAGCAAACCGTTAAAAATGAAATTGCAGTCTGGCGGGAACTCCCTGTTGGAGAACGTTTAATGCATGCCATGGTTGAAGGAATTGCTACCCACATTGAAGAAGATACAGAGGAAGCAAGATTAAATTTGAAGAATCCGGTTAAAGTAATAGAAGGACCGTTAATGGATGGTATGAACAGAGTAGGAGATTTATTTAGTTCTGGAAAAATGTTTTTGCCACAAGTGGTTAAATCAGCAAGAGTTATGAAAAAAGCCGTCACATATTTAACTCCATTTTTAGAGGATTCTAAGAGTGTTGGGAGTAAAAAGGGTAAAATACTTTTGGCAACGGTAAAGGGAGATGTGCACGATATTGGTAAAAATATTGTTGGTGTGGTTCTGGGTTGTAATAATTACAAGATCATCGATTTGGGAGTGATGGTTTCTGCACAAGATATTCTAAAAAATGCTCTTGAGGAAAATGTGGATATTATTGGGCTTAGTGGACTTATAACCCCATCACTAGATGAAATGGTTCATGTGGCATCTGAAATGGAACGAACTGGAGTAACAATTCCTCTGTTAATTGGAGGAGCTACTACATCTAAATTACACACTGCCTTAAAAATAGCCCCAGAGTATACACATGGATCCATTTATGTGACAGATGCTTCTAAAAGTGTAGATGTGGTGCATAAACTACTTTCCGATTCTAAAAATGAGTATATAAATGAAGTGAACCAAGATTACACCAATATTGGTATAAAAAGACAATCACCATCTAAAATTCAATATTTACCTATTACAGAATCAAGAAGGTATAAGTACAATGTAGATTGGCAAAACTATAATCCGCCTGAGCCGATTATGAAAGAAGAAATCTTCTTAGATGCATTTCCACTTGAGGAATTAGTACCCTTCATTGATTGGACACCATTTTTTACAACGTGGGAATTAAAAGGTGCCTACCCCTCAATATTACAAGATGAAAAGTATGGCACAGAAGCGCAAAAATTATTTAATGATGCAAAGTGTTTATTGGATAAAATTGTGACCCAAAAATTGCTAACTGCCAGAGCGATAATGCGGATTATTCCTGCGTCATCAGTTGGGGATGATATAGAACTTTATAATTTTAAAAATGAATCAATTGCACAATTTCATTTTTTGCGTCAGCAGGTGAAAAAATCTGATTATCAACTCTGCCTTTCAGATTTTATCGCCCCCAGAAATTTGGGAAAACCGGATTGGATTGGTGTTTTTGCTGTAACAACCGGGATTGGATTAGATAAAGTTGTTGAAGGGTTTAAAGCTAATAATGATGATTATAATGCAATTATGGCCAAAGCTCTGGCTGATAGATTAGCTGAAGCATTTGCTGAAAAATTACATGATCTTACTCGCAAAGAATATTGGGGATATGCACCTAATGAAAATATGACCATAGAAAATGTGTTGAAAGAAAAGTATGATGGAATTCGACCTGCACCAGGCTACCCTGCCTGCCCAGATCATTCTGAAAAAGAGCTTTTATTTAATATGCTTGATCCAAATGGAAAAACAGGAATTCATCTAACTTCTAATTTTGCTATGGACCCACCAGCATCTGTATGTGGTTGGTACTTTTCACATCCGGAGTCAAAATATTTCAGCATTGGGAAAATTTCTGAAGGCCAACTCACTGATTACTGTGATAGGAAAAAAATGCATTCTGATGTAGTTAGGCGATTTATATCACCCTATCTTAGAGAACCAAACCAATTTGAACCTGAATTAGTTTAAGGAGAAAAATGAAAGTTACCGAACATATAGATAATGCAAAAGATCCTTTATTTAGTTTTGAAATTATTCCTCCACAGCGAGGGAAAAGTGCTCAAGAAATTATTGAAATTGTGAAAGAACTAGAGCCCTTCAATCCACCCTTTATTGACGTTACCAGCCATTCAGCAGAAGCATATTATGAAGAAGGACGAGATGGAGATATTAAACGGCGTGTACGTAAAAAGAGACCGGGTACTATCAGTATATGTGGGATTATTCAAAATCGATTTAAAATCGATACGGTTGCGCATTTATTGTGTAGAGGATTTACACGTGAAGAAACAGAGGATGCAATTATTGAGCTCAATTATTTAGGTATTCATAATATTTTGGCTGTGAGAGGAGATGAAACAAACTATAAAAAGCCAGTACATTCAGGCCGATCATCAAATTTGTATGCTTCAGATCTTGTAAAACAACTTGATAATCTCAGGTCGGGTATTTATTTAGATGAAATTTTAAATGCTGATGCTGTGGACTTGTGCATAGGTGTAGGTGGATATCCGGAAAAACATTTTGAAGCACCAAACCTTAAAAAAGATATCCAATTTATTAAACAAAAAGTAGATGCTGGTGCTGATTATATTGTAACCCAAATGTTCTTTAAAAATGAAGATTATTTTAATTTTGTAGATGAATGTAGAAAAGCAGGAATTACAGTTCCAATAATTCCGGGATTGAAAATTCTAAATAATCCTAAGCAGTTAACATCAATCCCTAAAAACTTTTATGTAAACATCCCTACTGAACTCTCAGAAGAAATTGAAGAAAATCCAAATTACATCCATGAAATTGGTGTAAAATGGTGTATAAAACAATGTGAAGAATTATTGAATAATGGTGTAATGAGTATCCATTATTATATCATGAACGGTGCCAATGCGGTTACAAAAGTATTGAGAGAATTAAATAAATAAAATATCGTAAATTAACCATATTGAAAGGGAAAAAAATGAGTAATTACCTATTTACATCAGAATCTGTAACTGAAGGTCACCCTGATAAAGTCTGTGATCAAATTTCAGATGCAATTCTGGATGCAATTCTTACAAATGATCCGAACGGGAGAGTGGCATGTGAGACCCTCACAACAACAAACCTTGTTGTTATTTCAGGAGAGATAACTACAGATAATCACCCAGATTATGAAAATATAGTTCGTGAAACAATTCGCAAAATCGGATATACGGATAATTCTTCAAAATTTAGCGCTGATAAAGTTGACGTTCAACTGTACATAGACGAACAAAGCCCTGAAATTGCTCAAGGAGTAAATGAGTTGGACAATAGAGAGCAAGGCGCAGGGGATCAGGGATTAATGTTTGGATTTGCTTGTAAAGAAACTCCTGAACTCATGCCCTTGCCAATACAACTATCACAACGTTTAACAGAAAAACTTGCAGAAGTACGAAAAAATGGTATTCTTCCATGGCTAAGGCCTGATGGAAAATCGCAAGTTACAGTTGAGTATGATGGCTTTACTCCCATAGGCATATCAAAAGTCGTTATCGCAACACAGCATGATGACATGTTAGATTCCTATTCTACTGAAGAAGAAGAACATGCATACATTAAAAAAGAAATCGTAAATAATGTGATTCTTCCAGTTCTTAATAATTGTCATATCGGTTACGAAGAAAATTTTATTGTAAATGGTACGGGCCGGTTTGTGCTTGGTGGTCCGGAAGCAGATACTGGTTTAACAGGTAGAAAGATAATTGTGGATACTTATGGTGGATATGCCCGTCATGGAGGTGGTGCATTTTCAGGCAAAGACCCATCAAAGGTTGATAGATCTGCCAGCTATATGACACGCTATATTGCCAAAAATATAGTGGCTGCAGAATTGGCAGAACGATGTGAGGTGCAATTGGCATATAGTATAGGAGTTGCTGAACCAGTATCTATAAACGTTGATACATTTAATACAGGCGTTATAACGGATGAAGAAATAACAAATTTGATCAAAGAGGTATTTGATTTAACACCATCTGGAATAATTAATACGCTTGAATTGAAAAATGCAATTTATAAAGATCTTGGTGCTTATGGGCACTTTGGAAGAGATGAATTCCCTTGGGAAAAAACAGATAGAATTGAACAATTGAAACAAGAGATAAAATTGGAGGCAAGTGTTGGATAACTTGACAATGGAAGTAGAGACTATGAATCAAACTAATGACTACAAAGTAGCAGATATCAACTTAGCAGAATTTGGAAGAAAAGAAATCCAGTTGGCAGAAGTTGAAATGCCGGGGTTAATGGCTCTTCGAGAACAATATAGAGACAGTAAACCACTTTCTGGGGCTCGAATTGCAGGTTGTATTCACATGACTATCCAATCTGCTGTACTCATTGAAACATTAATTGAATTGGGGGCTGAAGTACGTTGGTCTTCATGCAATATTTATTCCACGCAAGATCATGCTGCTGCTGCAATTGCAGCAGCTGGTCATGGAGTTTTCGCATGGAAGGGTGAAACCGAAGATGAATTTTGGTGGTGCATCGAACAGACCCTCAATTTCCCTAATGGAGAAGGGCCAAATCTTTTACTGGATGATGGGGGAGACTTGACCCAAATAGTTTTGGAAAAACGAAAAGAGTTAATTCCTGGAATTAAAGGTGTTTCTGAAGAGACCACAACAGGAGTTCAAAGATTACATCAGTTATTTAAAGAAAACGGTTTGCCCTGGCCCGCTATCAATGTAAATGACTCAGTTACAAAGTCTAAATTTGACAACAAATATGGATGCCGTGAGTCTCTAGCTGATGGAATAAAACGAGCCACAGATGTCATGCTTGCAGGTAAAAAAGTGGTAGTCTGCGGATTTGGCGACGTAGGTAAAGGTTGTGCCCAATCTATGAGTGGATATGGTGCTCAGGTATTTGTGACAGAAATTGACCCAATTTGTGCATTGCAAGCTGCCATGGAAGGTTACTCTGTAGTTACTATGGATGACGCCTGCCAATGGGGTGATATTTTTGTAACGGCTACTGGTAATTGTGATATTATCATGGGTTCTCATATGGAAAAAATGAAAAATAATGCAATCTGTTGTAATATTGGACATTTTGATCATGAAATTGATGTTGCTTATTTAGAGAAAACTACAGATGTTAAGGAATTCAATATTAAACCGCAGGTAGATAGATTTGAATTTTCTGATGGGCATTCAATTATTCTACTTTCTCGAGGGAGATTGGTAAATCTAGGTAATGCTACAGGGCATTCATCATTTGTAATGTCCACCTCATTTACCAATCAGGTATTGGCACAAATAGCATTGTGGGAAGATAATGTAAATGAGGGCGTGCAGGTGTTGCCCCCAGAATTAGATGAAGAGGTTGCTCGCTTACACTTAGACCACTTAGATGTGAAGCTCACAAAAATGACTGAAAAACAATCTGATTATATTGGCATCCCCAAAAAAGGTCCATTTAAACCGGATGGATATCGGTATTAATAATCAATATTTTGAATTCAATATTCAACGATGTAGCTAAAAAAAGAGTAGTTTCTACTCTTTTTTTATACCTGTTAATTTTCTCATTAGGTTGTGATTTTAAATCACCTCAAAAATGGGAAGCTCCCTCTTGGTACTTACCCCTAACCCTTCCCCTCGTTAGTAAGGTATATAGCTTTGAGGGAATAGTTGACAGCTCCATTATTTTTGCTGATACACTAACCAACGTTACTCAAATAGTATTTGGAGATTCCATACCTGAAAGTGGCATCCCGGATTCAATTTTTTACATCGACATGTCAACGGCGGGTTTAGATGCACCAGATATTGGAATGGAGGAAATTGCAATGGAGGTTGCTGGGGGAACTTCTATACCTATAGCTATTCCCATACCTGCTGAAGATTTATTTAATCTCTTTTCTCCTTGTTTTCCTGAGTCACAACTTGGAATGGTGGAGGATTTATTAACTAGCTCCGAATCATTGATGAATGGAACAATAGAAATGCCATTTTCTTTTGAAAGTGATGACTCTTTTACTATCAAAAGATTGATTGTTACAGAGGGTTCGTGGGAAATGTTTGTTACCAACAATTTTCCTTTACCCATTAATGTAACTTTTGATTTGACAAATGCGCAGTCAACACTCTATTCAGTTGATTTCGGAAAGATTGATCCTTATACAACAACAGAACCTGATATAGTTGAAATTACTACTACAAATTCAGCTGATCTCAATATTTTAGAACCTATTGAGTACATTGCTAATATTACATTGTTGAACGAGGGCAAATTATGTCAAACTACAACTTTAGAAGATGGTTGGTCGGTTCAAGCACAAGCAGAAAGTCTAATTATTGATTTCACGGCAATATTCGATAAAATTGGGTCTGTAGTGGCAGATATAAATATTGAGACACCATCAACAGATCCTATTACAATTGGTATTCCATCAATGCAGGGTATATCTGTAACTCGGGCTAAACTTGCAGAATTTACATCAGAATACCCCAATCAATTTCAATTAGAAATAAGCAATGGTTTTATTGCGGACCTCAATATGACTATGAATTTTAATAATGTATTTAATCATGCTATTTACGAAGGAGTAGATTATTTAACAAATCCCTTGATTGTACCTATGATCATAGAGCCGGGCAATACATTAAATGAAATCATTGATATCAGCGATAAATTTTTAGCTTCTGGTGTTGACTCTGAACAACCGGTGGATTCAATTGAGATAGCCTATGAAGTGGATATTGCTTCAGGTGAATATACCATTGATGTAGTAAATGACTCCATAAAAATTGGGATGCCATCTATAAATTCAATCGAAGTGACTGATCTACGTCTGGAGTATATTGCAGCTGTTACGGAAGATATAGGTTTTCCTGACATGCCTAGTCCGCCCATTGAAGGAATTCCTGACGGATTTTCAGGCTTTGAATTTTATGATACCTTTATGAACTTTGAATTTTTTAATGAAATAGGAGTGCCGGTAGGTATCAATATGGAATTATTAGGTAGCAACTCAGATGGTACTGAAACTATAGCTGTAGATCTAAATATACAAGTTGGAGCCCCCTACAAGGATAATTATGGCTGTACTTTTAATAATGTAGGTGATACAGCTCGAACTGTTATAAAAATTAACAAGGATTTCCAAACTACAGAGTATTATTGTAGTCCTGATGCTCCTGAACCGTCCCATACTATTAGGGAAACTTTTAGCTCTGATGGGGGTGATAATTCAAGAATTGTTGATTTGATGAACTTTGCCCCTGAAAATATAAATGTAGGCGGGGATGTTATTATTAATGGTAAGGGAATATTAGCACCGAACTCAAAAATATGGGGTACTTTCACTTTGATTGCACCATTGGCATTCATTTTTGAACAACCCATTAATATTATCCCTGCAGAACCAACTGCAATGGAACCCATGGAGCCCTCTACTGCTCAGAAAATTGATTCAGCGTTAGTAGAGGTTGCCTTGAATGTAACTGTCGGTAACAATTCACCACTCGGAGGTAGTCTATCTCTTCTTATATCAGACAGTACCATTTTCCCTCTTTTTCTGGATTCCTTGACCACCGGTTCCTGGGAAAATCAGATATATAATTTTAATACTGCGATTTGGGATACCTTAGAACCTCCCATGGTAATAGACTCCATTTCATTTACAGCAATAGATCCTACGAGTGATACATTAAAAGCATTAGAGGTAAAATTTTTCAATGATAACAGCCTACAGTTTTTCATTGGCAGAATGTTTGAATTGGAATTTCCAAGGGCTGATTCCATTGAATATCATTTGGGATATGTTAATCCAGAATTTCCCAATATACATAACTCAGACATGGTTATTGATAGCGTTCGCATGGATTGGGTGATTACAGATGAGCCGCGCTATAATATTTCCATGATTGCTTTCGATAGCAGTCCTATACAGTCTATTACTGATCCGGACACAGCATATATTCCCCTTACTTTACAAACTACCAATACTATTGATGTACAGGCATATCTTACCCTCACATTGGATACTGGGGGACTTGAACTCAAATGATAAATAACAAGATTTTCGCTATCATTATTTTTATATTGAGTGCAATTTTATTTGGCCAACTTGGTCGTGATGCCCGTATGTTGGGGTTAAATGGTTCCTACACCACGTTAGCTCACGGGTATCAAAGTATTGGTGTGAATCCTGCGAACCTCGCTTCCTATAATTATAGGTCACTCAATTTACTCAACTTATCACTGGGGATTAACAATAATGCATTGTCCATAACAAAATATAATGCCATTAACGGAGCCCATCTTGGAGATACTTTATCTTTCACCTATTATCCCAAGTCTCAGTTTTATGATATGTTTGGAGGAAAAGGTATTCGATTGATGCAGTCGTTAGCACTTCCTTTACCCATATTAAATTTGTCAACTCAGAGATTTGCCTTCACCTCTAATTTTTCTTCCAACTTCGATATGGGGCTTCCTGATGGTTTCCTAGATTTGCTATTAAATGGTAATCCCTTTGGAAGCAGTATTTCTATCAATATGGAACAAAATAGTATTGTAACTCAGGATATTGGATTATCATATGGGCATTTATTTGACCAATTCTCCGCAGGCTTCACACTAAAATATATTTTAGGTTTGTTTTATATTGGAATGGAATCAATTGATACCCCATTTATTACCACAGCTGACCAAATTACAGGGCAAAATCAGTATATCATTAAACAGGCAATTGGGGGTTCTGGTACAGGTTTAGATATTGGATTTACGACCAATGAATCAAAAGATGGATATAGATTTGGATTGTCAGTTATTAATCTATTAGGTACAGTCAAATGGACACAGAAGAATTCCCTAAGATCATTTTTGATAGAAAAGGCATTGATTGATACTACTGGAGAATTCTATTTACGCCCTAATGAATTTATGTATGTTAATTTGAAAATCGATAATATGTCCGCTGAGGATTTGGAAGGAATTTACTTCGAGATGTATAAAGTGATGCCCTTAGAAACAATTGAAACTTTAGATATTTCTAGTCAGGATTCTACGTTATTGATACCTTTATCTGACGGCACCTATTTGTATCCATCAGGTGGGGAGTATAAACTAAATGATTTAATTGGTGATGGAGATGCAACAGATACAACAAAGAACAATTATGAAAAACTTTACATAGAAGATAATAATCCATTTCAGACGCGGCAACCAATGCTGCTCAGGATAGGAGCTTCCAGACGGTGGGAAGATCAGGCAGTTGTAGCGGGTGATTTAGTAACCGGGTTTTCAAACCGATTTGGTTTCAGTTCATCCTGGCGGGCATCATTGGGGGTAGAAATAATTCGTTTTAGAGGACAATTCCTCCGCTTGGGATATGCCATTGGCGGAAATACAAAAAAGAGTATGAGTATGGGTTATGGGAGAAAATTAGGCCCACTTTACTTAGATATTGGAATGTCATTTAATGGAGGTTTCACATTTGAATCTGCAAAAGGATTTGACTTTGCCATGGGACTTGTCTTGCAATTTGAGAAAACACAGAAAGAAAAGTTATGATATTAGATAGAAGGCTTAAGATTTTACATTAAATCTTTGTTACTGAAAAATGATCAGATTCCATATTATGTGCGTGTGTTCTTAAAAAGATATAAACCCGAAGCAAAGAAAATCAAATTTGGCAACCAAACTGATAGAAATGGATTCAGTGATCCTTTGTATCCCAGAGACTGGCCAGTTTTAATGGCAGCATAATACATAAATATAACAAATATACTAATTCCAATTCCTACAGCGAGATTGCTTCGGGGTCTACGAATTGAGAGTGATAGTCCAAAAAGTACCATGAGGAAACTAGTGCAAGCGAAAGCTGGTTTAAAATACATATTAACTGCCCATCGAGGGTCTTTTACTCCGTGCTGCTCAAGTTTATCTACAAATATCTTTAATTCCCAATAATTCATTTCTTCAGGTTTAACGGTGGATTGGGTTAATTCTGTAGGGGTAAAATTTAATTTTATCACGGTGTCCTTTTCAGATTTATAAAATTCTAAAGAATCACCTGTCCAACTTCGGGTAAAATGATTTGGAATTATCCATAATTGTTTATCTTCATTCCATTTCATAATAGGTGCATCGAGTCGAGCAATTAAAGTTCCATCAGAAAATTTTTGAATGGATATATTATGAGCAGTCTTATTACGGAATTCATATCGCTTTATCCCCAAAACCTCATTATTGGATTCCTGTCGAAAGATATCTTTCTTTTTCATTTTTATTGCCTTAGATCGGGTGAGATGGTATTTTGAACCTAAATTGTTTCTTTTCTGAAGGTGCTCTGTAACATACAAGTTATCAAAGTAGAACGAGAAAACACTGAACAATAATCCCAGAATGAGTAAGGGAACACTCAACCGCCTAATGCTCACTCCCGATGCTTTTAATGCGCTGAGTTCGTTATTTTTCTGTAGAATTCCAAAAGTAAAAACGGTTGCCAGTAAAAGTGACATGGGGAGTCCTAGACTGAAATACCATGGAACGGTATGGTAATAATAACGAATTATTTCTCCGCTAGGCATTTCGGAGTCCATTATATGATCTAAATGATCTACAATATCTACCAGCAAAAAGATGACAATAAAAGCCATTATAGTACTAATAACCTTGCTCGCAAAATGCTGCAGAATATATTTATCAACTAATTTCTGCATGGGTAACACAGGTAATATTAGGGAATGTTAGATGTAAGGTAAAACCATACATTTGAATTCAATCTAACCTCTTTTTTTAAAGAGAAGGGTGCCGAAGAAGGTGGGGTGAGTTCCAATATTCAGCATTGCTAACGGCAGAGACTCAGCACGTTACATCTCTACAAATACTTTGAATAATTCATTCAATTTATCCTAACTTTCTCAGCGCGAATTTCCTTTAAATCTACCCGGGAGGTGGAAAAGGATGAATCAAACCTTTGCGGTGTTTTTAGGAATTCCACACAATAAAATATTATGAATAAAATTAAAGCCAAATTATCCGGCAAAAAGGAAGTTGCACGCAGTCTAACCCGTATTGCCCATGAAATAATTGAAAAAAATGATAATCTCAGTGAAATAGCCATTGTGGGTATTCGCACCAGAGGTGATTTCTTAGCCAAGCGACTGCACGCTCAAATTGAGAAAATATCTGGTATTGAAATACCCATTGGCACCCTGGATGTTACCTTTCATAGAGATGATTTCCGTACAAATTTAGGATCACCCAAGGTAGGGGCATCCCAAATTTTGTTTGAAGTAGAAGGGAAAAATATCATTATAATTGATGATGTACTGTATACAGGTCGGACCATCCGAGCTGCCATGGATGAAATTTTCACCTATGGAAGACCGGCATCCATCCAACTGGGTATTCTTGTGGACCGAGGACATAAAGAACTGCCCATACGAGCGGATTATGTAGGCAAAAATTATCCCACATCTATGAACGAACACATCCATGTGCACGTAGAAGAAGTAGATGATGAAGATACAGTTCTGCTCATGGAATATGAGGACTATAAATAGGTGGGCTCTCTTAAAAATAAACATTTAATAGGCTTAGAACATACCCCTGCAAAGGATATCCAAAAATTAATTGATACAGGTTTTACTTTTCGGGAAGTTTTAGATCGTCCCATTAAAAAGGTACCTTCACTAACGGGTAAAAATATTGTAAATCTCTTTTTTGAAAACTCCACTCGCACCCGAATTTCTTTTGAACTTGCGGAAAAGAGGCTATCAGCTGATGTGACCAATTTTTCTGCCAGTGCCTCCAGTGTAAGTAAGGGAGAGGGACTCAAAGATACGGTGCAAAATATTCATGCCATGAAAATGGACTGTGCAGTAATGCGCCACCCCGTTCCAGGGTCTTGTTTACAATTGAGTAAATTTGTTGATGCTGTAGTGATAAACGCCGGAGATGGAACCCATGAACACCCCACTCAGGCATTATTGGACATGATGAGTATTAAGGAAAAATTTGGAAAATTGAAAGGACTCAATATTGCTATTATTGGAGATATTCTACATAGTCGCGTTGCGTTATCCAATATTTATGGGTTACAAAAGATGGGAGCAAAGGTTACCTTATGTGGACCTCCCCATTTAATTCCACGAGGAATACATAAGTTGGGTGTTTCAGTAAATTCAGATATTGATGAAGTTATAGAATGGGCAGATGCCCTGAATGTGCTTCGAATCCAGAGAGAGAGAATGGGAGTTGGAATTATTCCTTCTGTGAGGGAATATAGAGATTTCTTTGGCATCACACAGGAAAGATTGGATGCCCATAAAAAGGAGATTGTTATAATGCATCCGGGGCCTATGAACAGAGGTGTGGAAATTGACAGCTCTGTTGCAGATGGTGACCAGGCTATAATATTGGATCAAGTTTTAAATGGAGTGGCCATTCGTATGAGTATTTTATATCTCTTACTTGGACCGGATGAGGGAGAAGTGGGGTAATGGGAAAAACTGATAATTTAATAATTCTTGAAAATGGGGTCATTTATGACCCCTATAAGAATAAAAAGAAAGCAGGCTCGATATTAATAGTAGATGGCATCGTGAAAGAGGTTGGAAAAGTAACAGGCTCTGATAATGCACGGAAAATTGATTGTACCGGAAAATTGATTGTCCCCGGATTGATTGATATTCATGCTCATTTTCGGGAGCCCGGGAGAGAGGATAAAGAAACATTAGCAACAGGGGCGATGGCAGCATTCTCTGGCGGTTTTACACGGGTATGTGTAATGCCCAATACCAATCCTCCTTTAGATTCACCAGAGGCCATTCGTTTTATTATAGAAAAGTCTTCAGGTTTGCCTGTACATATTTTACCCATTGGCTCAATTACCATTGGACAAAAGGGGCAGGAACTTTCTGAAGTTGGAGAAATGGTGAAAGCGGGTGCGGTGGCCATTTCTGATGATGGTTTGCCGGTTCAAAATGGCCAGGTTTTGAGAAATGCTCTTGAGTATGCCCAGAAATATGGAATCCCGGTAATTAATCATGCAGAGGATATTCATTTAAGAAATGACGGAGTAATGAACGAAAGCAGCCTTTCAACGCAATTAGGACTCCCTGGGAATCCTGATATTTCTGAATCAGTCATGGTTCATCGAGACTTAGAGATCGCAGATTATACAGGTGGGAAAATTCATATTCCTCATGTATCCACCAAGCGATCTGTTGATCTTATCCGGAAGTATAAAAAAATTGGTGTAAATGTTACAGCAGAGGTAACTCCTCATCATATTGGGTTAACAGAAGATAAATTAACAGAGTATGATACCCACACAAAAGTAGCGCCCCCTCTGCGGTCAGAGTTAGACAGGAAAGCATTAATTAAGGGATTAATAGAAGGTAGTATTAATTGTATCGCTACTGATCATGCCCCTCATACTATTGAAGAAAAGGAAATGGATTTTATTCATTCTCCCTGTGGTATGATTGGTTTGGAGTCTGCCTTTGGATTGAGCCATACTGTGCTTACAGAGGCTGGCGCATCAACGGAGCAGGTTGTTCAATGGTTTACAAAAGGTCCTGCAGACATAATGGGATGGAATATCATTCCTTTCCAAATTGGCGAACCGGCAGAAATTGCGATTATTGACTCAAAAATAAGGTGGACATTTAAAAAATCTCACATCCAATCCAAGTCGAAAAACAGTCCTATGATAGGTATGAAATTTACGGGAAAAGTAGATGGGATAATTTCCGATAAAAATACTTGTGGAAATCTCTTAGATTAACCCTTGACAAAGTAAAATACTTCCCCCTAATTTTACAGGCTGTAATTGCCAGCATAATTAATCATTTCATATTTAAGGATAATTAATGGAAACCACATCAATTCGTGCAGATGAAATAAACCGTGAATGGTTTATAGTTGATGCAGAAGGACAGACTTTAGGAAGACTCGCAAGTGAGATTGCTCAAATAATCAGAGGGAAAAAGAAACCCTTTTACACCCCTCACATGGATATGGGAGATTTTGTTGTTGTAGTAAACGCTGAAAAAGTAAAGGTAACCGGAAACAAAGAAAAGGATAAATCCTATTTCCGCCATTCTGGATTCCCAGGTGGTGTTACCCAAATCAGTTTACAGAAGGTTCGTCAGGATTTTCCCGAACGGATAATAACCAATGCCGTAAAGGGAATGCTACCTCATAATAGATTGGGAAGACAGTTATTAACACATCTGAAAGTTTATTCTGGGACGGAGCATCCGCATGGAGCTCAGTTACCCAAAACAATTACATTTAATTAATTAAAGGAAAACAATGCCAAAAAAGAGTGATAGTTGGTCAGCAATAGGAAGGCGTAAATCATCAATTGCCCGTGTAAATATGTCAAGCGGCAAAGGTGCATTTATTGTAAATAATCGTCCTATCGAGAATTATTTTGGAAGAGACACATTAAAAATGGTGATGGGTCAACCCCTTGAATTACTTCAGTTAGCTGGTAAATATGATATTTCAGCTAAAGTAAATGGTGGTGGTCTTTCAGGTCAAGCAGGTGCAATCCGATTGGGAATTGCCCGGTGTATTGAAAAAATTAACCCCGATAATAGGCTGTCATTAAAACAGGCAGGAATGTTAACTCGTGATAGTAGAGAAGTTGAACGGAAGAAATATGGCCAACCAGGTGCACGAAAAAAGTTCCAATTCTCAAAAAGATAAAGATAATAAAAAAGGATTTATGAATCAATTAACTGTAGAAGAATTAATAAAAGCTGGTGCTCATTTTGGGCACCCTACCCACCGTTGGGATCCTAATTATAAGGGTTATATCACCATGAAGAAAAATGGTGTATACATTATTGATATGGAACAGACTAGCCAATGTATGGTGAAGGCAGCAAAAGAAATAACCCGAATAGTTCGTGAAGGGGGAAATGTTCTCTTTGTCGGAACAAAAAAACAGGCAAAAGATGCCGTTCAGCAAGCTGCAGACAGATGCAGCATGTATTATATAGTTGAACGCTGGTTGGGTGGAACATTGACTAATTATGGTACCATTAAAAAAAGCATTAAAAGGTTATTGGTTCTGGAAAAAGAATCCTCTGAAATCTATACAAATCTAACTAAAAAAGAGTTAAGTATGCTGGAAAGAGAACGTATAAAATTGGCAGATCTTCACCGAGGTATAAAAGATATGAAACATTTGCCTAAAGCTCTTTTCTTTGTGGACGGAATCCAAGAAAGAATTGCTATTTCTGAAGCCACTAATCTTGGGATTCCAACATTTGGTATTGTTGATAGTAATACTGATCCTCGGAATATTGATTTTCCAATACCTGCCAATGATGATTCCATGAAAACAATTGGATTAATTGTAAATTATATTGCCAATGTCATAATTGAAGCTACAGGTGGGACGGCACAAATAGATGAAGAAATTACGGAAGAAAGTCCCACAGAAGAGAATGCTAAACCTGAATCTGATAGTGAATCTGAAGTGGTAGAAGAATCAGGTCAGGTAGAAGAAAAAGTAATTGAAGAAGTTCAAGAAGAAAATCAGGAGTAATTGAACACATGTCAACAATATCTGCTACAGCAGTAAAAGAATTAAGAGAAATGTCTGGTGCAGGAATGATGGACTGCAAAAAAGCTTTAACTGAAGCATCTGGAAATCTAGAGGATGCCATTGATATCCTACGTAAAACCGGAATTGCAAAAGCACGAAAAAAATCTGATAGGTCGGCTAAAGAAGGTCTTGTATACCCATATATTCATCCCGGATCAAAATTAGGGGTGCTGCTTGAAATCAACTGTGAAACAGACTTTGTTGCGAATACTGATGATTTTAAAGATTTGTGCAAAGATATTTCAATGCATATTGCTGCCTCTGCACCTATGTCCGTTACCCGTGAAGAAATTTCCTCAGATGTCTTAGACAGGGAGAAAGCAATTTATGCGGATCAAGCTCGTCAAAGTGGTAAGCCTGAAAATATTATTGAAAAAATGACGGAGGGCCGGTTAAATAAATTCTATCAGGAAAATGTACTTATTGAACAGTCTTTTGTGAAAGACCCTGATAAAACAGTGAATGATCTAATTACTGAAACCGTAGCTAAATTAGGTGAGAATATAATCATTTCCCGTTTTTCACGCTTTCAACTTGGTGAAAAGGTCATTAATTCAGCTCCAACCGAAAACTAAATTCCAGTTAATAATTGTCGAATCCATCCTTTAACCGCATTTTAGTAAAACTCAGCGGAGAAATACTTGCCGGAAAAAAAGGGTATGGTATTGACCCCGAAATCACCAAAGACCTAGCTCTGAAACTAAAAGAGGTCGCAGATAAGGGAATACAAGTTGGAATTGTAATAGGTGGAGGTAATATCTTCAGGGGTATTTCTGCAGATTCTAAAGGATTAGATCGTGTCCCTGGAGATTACATTGGGATGATGGCAACAATAATGAATTCAGTTGCACTTCAATCTGCATTAGAAAGACTTGGGTGTGATACCAGAGTAATGTCCGCTTTATCCATTACCCAGTTAGCTGAACCCTACATCCGTAGAAGGGGTATTCGCCACTTGGAAAAGGGCAGAATTGTGATTTTTGCCGGTGGCACTGGAAATCCATATTTTAGCACAGATACAGCTGCAGCCCTGCGAGCTATCGAAATTAATGCAGATATAATAATAAAGGGCACCAAAGTAGATGGTGTATATTCTGCTGACCCCGAAATTGACCCAGATGCAACTAAATATGATACCCTTACCTTCAAGGAAGTAATTGAGAAAGAACTGAGGGTGATGGACCTTACTGCCGTTACACTTTGTAAAGAAAATAATCTCCCTATTATCGTGTTTGATATAAAAAGTAAAAATGGATTAGTTGATATTGTAAATTCAGTGCCCATTGGTACTACGGTATCTTAAATAGGAGTAATCTAATTATGATAAATGAAATATTTGTAGATGTAAAAGATAGAATGAATAAAGCCGTTGAACACTATCGTTATGAGGTTTCTACCATTCGGACTGGGAGAGCTTCTGCAAATATTTTAGATGGAGTGAAAGTAGATTATTATGGTTCTCCAACACCATTGAATAATATAGCCCATGTTACAGTGCCAGAAGGTCAATTAATTGTTATTCAGCCATTTGATCCAAGTAGTCTAGAATTTATTGAAAAGGCAATAATGAGCTCTGATGTTGGACTTACGCCGAATAATGATGGCAGCGTAATACGGTTAAATATTCCATCCCTAACTGAAGAGAGAAGAAAAGAGCTGGTAAAGGTTGTTCATAAAATTATAGAAGAGGGCAGGGTTGCCGTTAGAAATATTAGAAGAGATGCTAATGATCTTTTAAAAAAGAGCGAAAAAGAACATGATCTTTCTGAGGATAATTTGAGACGTGCAACTGGCAATATCCAGGAAATGACGGATGAGCATATTAAAAATTTAAATCAAATTCAAGAAGCAAAAGAGAAAGAAATATTAGATTAATCCTGTCATTTATTTAATGAAAGCCCCTCAAAATATTGAGGGGTTTTTTTATTTTGATCTAATCTAAATATTGTTCTATTTCTGCCTTGGCAGAAATAAGGTCATTTTTTTCCAAGTGTAAGATATTTGCAATTTTCTTTACTGCATGATGCTCTAAATAATGGAGTTTCCCATCTGCATATGCAACTTCGAATACACAGCTAATAAAATCTAGCTTATCATCATGGGAAAAATATTGATTTAATTGAGTGCCAAATTGAAATAAGCCTGTGGAATTTTTCCATTCTTCCTGGGCATTTTGCATTAATGATTTCACAGAAGACTCATCAATGGAGAAAAATTCTTGAAGAATTTCACCAATAGTTATTAATTCCTGATCTTCTAAAATTTCATCTGAATCAGCAACTGAAAGTAAAATACAGGCCGCCGCCAATTGTGTTTGATTTGAATCGGTTTTATTATTCATGGGTGAATATAAATAAGGTCTAAAATAGTATTCATGGTAAATATTTATTATTAATATCAATTTAATTCATGGAGTATGTTTTATTTTCTATTCAATTCTACTCTATCCGTAAATTTTCCCATCTTTATTAGACAAAGAATCCAAAATGAAAATTATAAGAGTATTCCCAGATAGTTTAGGAGAGACCATTGGCATTCAACCTGGAGATCGATTATTGAAAATCAATGGTAAACGCGTACAGGACGAAATTGATTATCAATTCCGTATGACGGAAGAGGTACTTACATTAGATTTCGAAATATCCGGTCGTATGGAAAAAATAGAAATCGAAAAAGAGTATGATGATGATTTAGGGGTGGAGTTTGAAGAGATGAAAATCCGCAGTTGTGCCAATAATTGTGTTTTTTGTTTTGTAGATCAAAATCCACCTGAAATGCGGAAGGGTATGTACTTTCGGGATGGGGATTATCGTATGTCTTATCTTCATGGTCATTATATTACCATGACAAATATGGGTCAGAATGAATTGAACCGTGTTGTTGAGCAGCGACTCTCACCCCTTTATATTTCTGTTCACGTGACCGATATTCAGCAAAGACAAAAACTTTTTCTGTATAAAAAGGATGATGGTCTTCTTGCAAAATTAGAATATCTAACATATAATGGAATTGAACTGCATACTCAAATTGTTTTAATGCCGGATTTAAACGATGGTGAGTTCCTAAATAAAACGTTGGAGGATTTATACCATTATTATCCCTCTGTGAAATCCTGCACTATAGTACCAGTTGGCTTGACAGGGCATCGTAAAGGGTTAATGGAAATTAAATCTGCCGATAAAAAATATGCTGAAAATTTGCTTAATGAAATAACGCAGATGAGAAATCAATTTCCAGGTAGAAAATCTCCATTTGTTCTCTACTCTGATGAATGGTTCATTCTGGCTGAGCAGCCTTTTCCGCCCTTATCTGATTATGGCGGATTAGATCTAGCTGAAAATGGAGTGGGGCAAGTTAGGCAATTTCTTACTTTGTTTGAAGAAGAATCTGCTAACTTTCCCAGTGCATTAGCTTTTGAAACCAATATCACTTTGGCAACGGGAATATTGGTTTATGAGACCTTTCAAAAAGAAGTTCTCCCCATATTAAATCAGATTGATAATCTAACGGTTACTCTTTTACCTATTATTAATAAATTTTATGGAGAATCTATAACAGTAACTGGGCTATTAACGGGTACAGATATTATTACCCAATTAGCTTCTAAAAATTTGGGTGATGCTGTTTGGATGAGCCATAGAATTCTAAATGATGAGGGCACCTTAACCCTAGATAATTTGACATTAGACGATATTTCAAATGCCATTGATTGTCCATTACAATTGAGCAATGATAGTTTTTTAACACTTTTAGATAATTTAATTCATGCCTAACCCAACTATTGCAATTTTAGGAAAACCAAATGTTGGTAAATCCACTTTATTCAACCGACTTGTAGGGGCTGGACATTCAATTGTATCTCCTGAAGAAGGAGTGACCCGTGATCGAATATATGGTAGATTTGATTGGTGTGGAAGGGAATTTAATCTTATAGATACTGGTGGATATATTCCGGCTTCTGAAGATATCATTGAAAATCATGTTAGGCTTCAGGCAGAAATTGCAGCAAATGAAGCCGATATGGTACTTTTATTGGTTGATGGAAGATCTCCCATTACAACATCAGATCAGTATTTAGCAGATCAAATACAGAAATCAGAAAAACCCTATATTCTGGCAGTGAATAAAATTGATGAACTGAAAATGGAAGATTCTGCATTATCTTTTTATGAATTAGGATTAGGTGAATTTTATACTTTATCTGCCCAAAACAACCGATCTGTAGGAGATATGTTAGACGGTGTTGCACAGAAACTTCCTGAAAAAGATTTTAAGGATGAACATGTAAAAGATTGCGTCAATTTGGCTATAGTGGGAATGCCAAATGTGGGTAAGAGTTCATTAATGAATGGATTACTTCAGGAGGAGAAGTCCATTGTCACACCAATTGCAGGGACAACTCGGGATTCTATTGATTCATTTCTTCGCTATGATAAACAGGATTTTCGTCTTATTGACACTGCTGGGCTTAGAAAAAAATCAAAAATAACCGGTGATATTGAATTTTACAGCACAGTCCGTACTTTTAGAGTCATACAGGATTGCGATTTAGCAGCAGTTCTTATTGATGCTGATAAGGGTTTTAATAATCAGGACAAAGATATAATTCGACATGTTATAGATTCGGGAAAAGGATTGATCATCGTTATCAATAAATGGGATTTACTGAAAAAAGATACACATACCCAAAAAGAGTACTGCCAAGATATTTACGGCCAATTTCCCATGCTTGAGTATTATCCTATTTTATTTATTTCAGTTGCCCATAATTTGCGTACGCGGGAAGTTTTAAAAACTTCCTTGGAAGTATATAAAGAACGTCAACGGAAATTGAAAACCTCTGATGTAAACGATTTTATCAAGAAAGCCATGGCGTATCACTCTCCTCCAATATTAAAAGGTAAAAATATTACCATAAAATATGGAGCCCAAGTGCACCATTCTCCACCAATCTTTGCTTTCTTCTCCAATCATCCTAATGATATTCCTCTGCAATATAAACGCTATTTGGAAAACAGGCTCCGTGACAATTTTGGATTTAATGGCGTCCCTATCAAAATATCTTTCCGGGGAAATAAGTGAAAAATATTACTTTGTTTGGTATAATATTTTTGTCATTAGTTTTTGCAAGAATAGATTGCCTTGGGAATGAGAATGCGCGAAGTATGTCATGTGATGGGAGGGTTATTAAAGATAGCCAGTATTATACATCCGATAGTTTATTTTGTATACATTATAATACCCAAAGTGGTGATTTAGACACAACAGATTTAAACAATAATAATATTCCGGATTATATTGAAGAAGTTGGTATCATGGCAGATTCTGCGCGAAATGTGTTAGTGTATAAATTACAATATGATGATGTACCAGCTGACACTGATGGAATTTATGATATTTATTTAAAAGATTATGGCAAGGGCACTTTTGGTCATTGCTGTAAGGATTTTCCATCTCAGAACATTTATGGTCAGACTTCATATCTTCAAATTGATACTGACTATAATAATAATTTACCATCTGATTTTGTTAATTCAGGTTTAGAATTCATGCGTATAACACTAGTTCATGAATATTTTCATGCTATACAATATGGATATAGAGGATCAGGAATTGATCCTTATTTTTATGAAATGACCTCTATGTGGATTGAGGATGTAATAGTACCTGATGGTGACGATTATTTAGATTGGCCAATTTGGAATTTAATTAATAACCCTGAAAAAGATTTTGGTACTTTAGGTCCCGGTTATGAACTTGCACTTTTTGGACACTATCTAAGTAGTTATCTAGATCCAAATGGAAAATTAAATGTATTAAATAGTACCATAATGAGAGAAATATGGACAAGATATGGCTCAAATAGTGGAACTGCATTGTCTGCAATTAAAGATGTACTTAATGGTGAAAATTACCCCTTGTTTATTGAATGCTGGGTAGATTTTATAAGTCGTAATTTATACAATGGTATATATGATGATATGGATAATCCACATTATTATTATATTGATCAGACATTGATTGATCCAATTAAAACAACAAGTACTATGTTAACAGACAGCGCTTTAATTGAATTGGATTTGGATAATAAATCAGTAGCAATTGAATCTTTCCTTATTGATAGTTTAGAATCCCTAATTACCGTTGAACACGGAATAGAGAATTTCATCGGTAGGGTGGCAATTATATCAACCGATAACTATGAATATAATAATTTATTTTGGGGAAGTGATACAACTGTAGAAGAATCATTTAATAATGCAGAAGTTCATTTTGTTTACGGGATAGATGGATCTTCCACCACCCTCCCCATTGAAATTACTGCCCATACCGTACCCTTGCCTCCGTTAAGCCTCATGGTAGTTGCTGCCCAAGATAGCATAGTTTTATCATGGAATCCATCACCTGGGCCAGGTGAGAATTTATCCTATGTGGTTTTTCGTGATAATGATTCAATCTACGTTCTTAATGATACAAATTATGTAGATAAAAATATAGAGGGAGGACAGTCTTATACATATAAAGTCACCTGTCAAAATACTGTAGGAGAATCTTCAGCCAGTAATACAATATCTATTATGAGTTGGCCAGATGAAGAAAACGTAATAAGCTCTACAATTATGAATATTTATCCCAATCCTATTAGACAGTCACAAGAGCTAACCATATTGTATGCACTAGATTCAGATTATCCAAAACCAATTGTTAATCTTATCAATGTTCGAGGGGAAGTGGTGAACAGCATTAAATTATCTTCGTTTTCTCAGGGATGGCATCGGGAAAACATTAATTCAATTCTTAATACTAATCCATCTAATGGCGTATATTTTATTCGTCTTCAACCAGATCAAGAATCTAGACACACTAAAAAGATTACCATTTTAAATTAATGGAGGAATTCACCCTTTCTTCCAAATCTGAGGGGAAGTACCATGAAAAAGGTTCCATATTTTCTGCCTTTGCCATTCCCGTTTCTGACGTTTTTGAGATAAAAGCAAATTTACACCAACTAAAAGAACAATTTCCAGGTGCGAACCATATCTGTTATGGATATCGAATCAAGGAAAGAGGACGATTAGACGAATTTGCTACAGATGCGGGAGAACCAAAGGGGAGTTCCGGATTACCTATTCTTAATGTATTAAAACGAAATCAAATTGTAGATGCAGTTATTTTTGTCGTTCGTCATTTTGGTGGAAGTAAATTAGGTATAGCAGGACTCATTAACGCCTACGGGGCGGCAGCAGAAGAGACTATCGAAAATGCCAAGATTAAAAAATGGGTACAATTAGAAAAATTTTCATTTAGCTATAATTATGATTTGCAAAATAAAGTGGATTCAATTCTTCAGAAATTTAAAGTGAATATTATTAAATCTGATTTTGGGGAATCCATTCAAGTTGAATTGGAGATCGATATGGAAAAAAACGAAGAATTAAAGAAAGAGTTGAAAGAAGCTTCAAACGGTACTATTAGGGTAATACAAGCTTCCTAGATCATTTATGACTGTCATACAATTAATTTAACTGAGGATTGGATCCCGAACACCTGCCTGTTCAAATCCTCTTGCTCTCAGGGCACAGGAATCACATTCACCACAGGGAACATCTTCATTCTTATAGCAACTCCAGGTGAGGTAGATGGGAGCATTTAGGGCAATCCCTTTTTCCACAATTTCTTTTTTTGACAAATTAATGAGTGGAGTAATAATTTTGATCTGTGTTCCAGGTTTAGTGCCGGCATCAATGCTTTGTTCAAAGGCGTCAAAAAAAGATCGTCTGCAATCTGGATAACCAGATGAATCTTCTTCTACAGCTCCCACATAAATAGCCTCAGCTCCCAATACCTCTGCCCAACTGGTGGAGGCGGCTAAAATATTTGCATTACGGAAAGGAACGTACGAAATTGGAATGTCATCACTTTCCAAATCAGCATTGGGAACCTCAATATTTTCATCTGTAAGACAAGAAGCACCGATATCAACAAGGTGGGAGATATTCACCACCAATTTTTGGTCCACCTGGTAGTAATGGGCAATCTCACTAAATGCCATCAGTTCTCTAGACTCTGTCCGTTGACCATAATTAATGTGCAGGAATGCTGGTTTATAACCATGCGCAATGGCAGAAGCTACTGTAACACAGCTATCCATTCCACCGGAAACCAATATGACCGCAACTTTCAATGAAAAATGACAATTGATAATTGAAAAAGTGCCAATAATTCAACATTCCACAAACTTAAATCTTCAATCATCAAACTCCTTGTTTGTCCGTACTCCATATCATCTTATGCATTTGCATTTGCATCCTCACAGGCAGGTTTTCAGCTAATATCCATTTTACCATTATCTTTGGGTCAATTTTCCCAAAGGTGGGAGAAAATAATAAGGTGCATATTTTGTCCAGAGAATATTCTGTAATTCTATCTCTTGCCCAATTAAAATCTTCTCTATTACCGATAACAAATTTTACTTCATCATGAGGTTGTAGGTCTTCCACAATGGACCATAAATTCTTCTTTTCCATTGTGCTGGATGGGCATTTAAAATCCACTATTTTAATAACCTCTTTAGGGACATCTGAAATAGAGAGTGACCCACCCGTCTCTAGCATTACTTCGTAGTTACTATTTACCAATTTATTCAGAAGGCTGATACATTTATCCTGAAATAGAGGCTCACCGCCAGTGACCTCTACTAAATTGCAGTCCCATTGTTTAATTTCATTCATGATATGAGTAATTTCCATATCTTTACCTTCATAAAAGGCATATTCCGTATCACAGTAAGTGCAGCGCAGATTACAATAGGTAAAACGTATAAAAATACAGGACCGTCCCGCATGGGTGGACTCTCCCTGAACCGAGTAATAAATCTCATTTATCTTCAACGCCATGGAGAAATTTAATTTAAGTAATTATTCCGCTTTTTATGATCCCTGAACCTTCTACAGAGGAGGTTGTAATGAGCGAATTACATTCAACCCCTTTATTATTAAATGCTGTTACCATGGCAGATTCAATTTTTTCAGCAGTCTTTTGTGAGTTGGTAATGGCAAAAACCGTGGGACCTGAACCTGAAATAGTCATTCCATGGGCACCGGATTCTAATGCAGCTTCCTTTGCTTCGGGAAATCCAGGTATTAACGTTGATCGCGTGGGTTCGATAATATAATCAAATAAATTATCTTTAAGTAAATTATAGTCATTTTTACAAAATGCGGCGGTAATACTTGCTGTGTTGGCCATATTTACGACAAAATCTGATAAGCTAACATTCTCTGGCAGTATTTTTCGCGAATCCTTAGTGAGGATTTTAACTTTTGGCATTACCATAATAATGATTAGATCAGAAATGACACCCAATGGCGTAACTTCTAATGGATTTAGTGATCGAGTGAGGGTAGCGCCCCCATAAATTGCTGGTGCAACATTATCTGCAAAGTAACCACCACTGACAGAATATTCACCTGTCATTGCTGCCTTCAGAACCTTTGTTTTTGGAAGCGAATTACCAAACAGACAATTGACAGCATTGGCCCCTGCCACAGCGGACGCAGCACTGCTACCCAGTCCACTACCAGATGGCATGCCTTTGGTAATGGTAAGTGCCACACCGGCGGTGATATCCATGAGTTTCAGTGCTTTTTTGGCAGCAATTCCAGCTGTATTGTTATCTGGATTGGTAGAAATATCATGGTCAGCTTCTAAAACAGCCTCAATTATCAAATCATTTCCAGGGATTTCTTTGGCTTCTACAATATCACTTATTCCTTTAATGGCAAGTCCCAATACATCAAACCCCGGTCCAATATTACCAATGGTTGCAGGTGCAAATACTTTTACTGATCTGCTCATAGGTTTAATGCACTCTCTAGCGTTTCTAAATCTGGTATAATGCTGAGTGTTTGATTAGCAAATTGATTTGCACTATTTCCATGATACTCAACAGATGTATTTGAAAATTTACTTCCATGGGCAGTGAGAATAACAACCACATCTTCATTTTCTTTAATGATTCCATTTCTATTCAGTTTCATTGCTCCAGCTACCGCTACAGCACTATTAGGGCAAATAGATATTCCCAATTGGTCAATTTGTGCTTTCCAGTCCATTATTTCCATTTCAGATACTACTTCAACAATCCCCTTGAAATGTTTTAATTCTCTCACAGATTTTTTATAACTCACCGGGTTTCCAATTTGGATAGCAGAAGCCTTGGTGGGTTTTGCATTTTGTGGAATTAATTCTAAATACCCATTCTGGAAACTTTTGTATAATGGGGATGCGCCTTCAGTTTGGATGCCTGCCAAGCGAGGCAATTTATCAATTATACCCAGGTCATATAATTCTCGCAATCCTTTACCCAGAGCAGAAATATTCCCCGCATTCCCTACAGGAATAACGAACCAATCGGGTACTTCCCAATTCAGTTGATGCAGGGTTTCAATGCCGATTGCTTTCTGACCTTCAATGCGTACAGAATTCATGGAATTAAGAAGGTATATATTATGCTTTTTAATTAGCTGTTGTACCAATTTCATGCAGCCGTCAAAGTCCGTTTCTACGCCTACTGTCAATGCACCAAATGATATGGGTTGTGCTAGTTGTTCAGGAGATATTTTTCCTTTAGGAAGCAGAACAATGCCCTTCATATTTGAGGTTGCACCGGCATATGCTGCCATGGCAGCGGAGGTATCACCCGTTGAAGCACAAATAACTTTTTCACATCCTAAATGGTTTGCCCAGGAAACCCCTGAAACCATACCTCTGTCTTTGAAACTCAAGGTGGGATTCATTCCCTCATGTTTCAATTTTATACTTTTAAATTGAAGGAAAGAATGGGTTACATCATAAAGAGGGGTGTTCCCCTCTGAAAGCGTAATAATGGATGAATTAGGGAGAGAAGGGAATAAAATTGATTTATAGTTGCTAAATGCAATTTCAGCCATACTTGAATCTAGGGATTTTTTATATGATTGGGGATCGGGGATTGCTGATTCTAAATCATGCATAACCTCCAATAAATCTCCACAATCGCAGCGGTATCGTATTTCCTTAATATTGTATTCCTTAAAACAGGAAATACATTTAAAAATGGATAGAGCCATTTTAAGGGTTATACATTTAGCGATACCATAAATTCACTAGCACTCATTTCTTCACAGTCAAAAATAGTTTCTTTCAATTGTTTTTTTGCAGCAGTATCAAATTTATCACCAGCCAATGAGTTGAATTTATTTTCTAAATCATCTATGGTCATTGGTTCTCGAGGATCACCTTTTGGATATTCTAGGTATTCTTCAAATATTCTGCCATCGTTGGTAGTCACAACCACTCTAGATGGTTGCTTGGCTGGAAACATTTTTTCAAATTCCTGCGAAGGTTCACCCTTAATTTTATCAATAACCTCAAAAATTCGAGGGTCTTTCAGTTTTTCATCAGAGAATGAGTCAGTAGTGATTTTCTTATCTACCATTGCTGCTGCTAGGCAATAGGGTAGGGAGTGGTCTGCAGTTTCCCTAGATTCTGGCCTGTATTTGGTGGGATCGAATAAAATATCATAAGCCTGGGCGAAACAGGTTACCTTCACTTCTTTGATATCAGAGTACTCCAAGTCATTGCTTATCATGGCATTCAACAGGCAAGATAGGTGAGTGTGAGTTAGGGCTTCTGTTGGGAAAGCTTTCATACCGCATTCCATAATTTTATAGCTATTTCCCAATTCACCAACAAGAGCTTCAATATCCCATGCCCAGGATGATATGCCATCTCTGCCTTCCATATCCGTTGGTTTCATGGACTCATCTTTTGCATCCCAGCCAATAAACGCATCCATAAAACCTTCCTTGCCTTCAAACACGCGTTCAGTACCAGAATAACCTCTTTTTGCCATGAGAGCTGCAAAAACACCAGACTGTACAGCCATGGGGTCAACGGTGTTTTTCA
>JASMKZ010000090.1 GCA_030748955.1 Fidelibacterota bacterium
AATTCATATTGTTTCCTTATAAGCTAATATAATTTAGAACTAAACAAGGTGTAGAGACATCCCGATTTATTGGGACGTCTCTACAAAAATCGAATATTTAGAAAATCTCTCCAGTACCCTCTTCCATTTGCATTCCTTCTCCTCGACGCTGGCGACTAAAACGGCTTCGATCTTCCATTTTTCCGAAACGGTATTCAAGGGTCAACCTAATTGATCGGCTATTCCAATTGCGGTTGGCGTCCTGATACCAATCTCGAACGCCATCTTCATCTAGATCACCCCATGATTCAAACCCAAACCCTGATAGCCCAAAAGGATCTCCTACGTTGAGCGTAAGATTTAGCCTTTCATCCATGAACTTCTTTTTGACTGACATGGATGAAAAACTCATAGCATCCATTTTTCCGATTGCAATGTCTCTACCAGGCATATAAAAAATGAAGAACATGAATTCAGTCGTAGGATTGATATTCCACATGGTTGTTAATCTCAAACGTTGCCCTTGAGCTGTTTTATTATAGTCAGAACCAAATAATTCCGAGTTTATTTCATCCCAATAAACACTTCCTGAGAACATTAGTCTGAGTTTTTGTCCAAGAGACCCAACAATAGAGTAATCTATTCCCCTGGTATTTTGTTCTTCAAGATTTTTATATGTTGCAATAGATACACCATCTTCTCTGACTTCCTTAAATCGGGTCATTTTATCCGTTGTATAGCGATAATATCCTCCCAGTGATAGAGATAATCCTCTTGAAAATCTGCTAAAGTTAATTTCATAGGAATCTGTGTATTCCGGTTTGAGAAATGGATTGCCAATTCTTAGGTTTCTTTCATCTTGCCTGGAACTAAATGGGTTGAGCATTCTTGAGCGAGGTCGATTTACTCTCTTAGAATAGCTCGTTTGAATCTGAACCAATTGCGGTGCGCCGAAGGTCATGCTTAAGCTTGGGTAAAAACTTGAATAAGGGTTTTCGAACTTCTCATTTGTAGTTTTTAGCTCAGACAACATATCAACCATTTCATATCTACCGCCCGCATTTATACCAAATAACCATAGGTTCCCTGAATATTGTAAATAAGCAGCATGAACAGTTTCATTATAAATGAACTCATTGCTGAATGATCGATCAGATACATACTGATTTGTTGCTTCATCAAATATTTCTGCTATCTGAGTATCGCCTCTATCTGTAGATTTACTTGCTAAACCAACTTCTAGTTTAGATTTATTTTCAAAAGGATGAACATAGTCGAGTTTAAAATCATAACCGGATCTTGTGCCCTCATCTCCATTTTTTGCTTTCTTCATCCCCACAAAATCTGCACCACCATTATCACTATTATAATATTCGTTCAAACCATCGTTCAAACCATCGGAAAACCTAAAAAATGATGTGAGTTTTTGTTTAGGGTCTTCATATTTCTTATCATAATTAAGATTTATATCGTACCCATTGCGATCACTTCCCGTTGTAGCATAGCGTATATACTTTTTATCTCCAGGCCCAGAATCTGTTGTATAGGTGTCATTATCACTATTACGATCGCCATTACTAACGGTAGCAGAAACTCCAAGTGACTGTTTAGAATCAATAAAGTATTCAAATCCTGATTTTATGAAAAGATTAGGGCCACCTGAATTAGAATTAGATATCTGATTTATTTCGTTTTTAAAATTTGGGAATTCCTGCCATCTCATACTTGAACCGTCTGAAATTCTTTTTCGGTCATTCATACCGAGGTTTATAAAAGAATTATAGCTGGTTGTACGATAATTTATCTGGCCAGAAAGATTTGAGCCGCCTTGAGAATCACCCCCAGTATTAATATTACCATTGAGACCTGCAAATTTGTTTTCTTTCAGAACAATGTTAATTATACCAGCCATACCTTCTGGGTCATATTTAGCACCTGGATTGGTCATTACTTCAATGTCTGCGATATTGGCTGAAGGAATACTTTGGAGGAGCGATTTGATATCCCCGCCTGCAATACTTGAAGGTTTTCCATCAATCATCAAATTTACATTTGAGCTTCCCCGTAAGCTTACATTATCGTCAGAATCTACTTCAACACCAGGCACTTGCCTTAGGGCATCAATTGCATTCCCACCGGTTGAAAGGGAATTCTTAGAAACATTAAAAATACGTTTTTCTGCAGTTTGGACAAATAAGGGACGCTCTCCTTCAACATCCACACCAGCCATTTGAAGCGTGGATTGAACAAGTGAAATTGTTTCAAGATTGTATTCAGTTTTATTATCGCCAAATGGTAAAAAAGTAAATGGACCTAATTCCTGTTTGGCGTATCCAATATATTCAACAACAATCTTATGGCGACCTAATGGTATTTCTTTTACTCTAAATTCACCATCTTCATTAGATATTCCACCAGTCATAATGGTGTTACTTCTCTGATTTATTACAGAAATTGATGCATAAGGGATGGGTGTTTTAGATGCTGAGTCAAGAACCGTTCCATAGATGACTCCGATTTTAGGCACACTCTTTGGATCCATTTGCTGCTGATTCATTCCCCCTCGAGAACCACCTCTTTGTGCAGAGACTATCGAAACAGATAGTGCTACAAGAGCCACAATAATTCTAATTTTTTTCATCCTTACTAACCTCTAAGTAAATAATTGTAAATCACTTAATTGACCCTATTTTAATGATTAAGTTAAAAATTGTTTCAAGAATATATATTAATTTTTTTATTAGGTGCAACATAATATGAGCGTTATGAGCGATTTAATAAATATTTATTTAGTCTGTCCTTCAAATTGTGGTGGGTATTGTTTATGCCAATTCGTTGCTTTTTGATATGCATTGGCCAAAGCTAAAACGTTTCCATCATCATAAAGATCTCCAATAAAGCTTATACTAGTGGGA
>JASMKZ010000091.1 GCA_030748955.1 Fidelibacterota bacterium
CAGGATGCCGCCATACCAGGTACTCACAAGGGTTGACACCAATGCAGGCAGGGTGAGTTTTCTCCCTGCGAACAGAAATGAGGTTAATTCCTTCTCAGAACGCTTATAAAAACCAATCCCCAGTGTTGCCAGAAAATACAGCAGCACCAGGGTTTGCTCTAAGGTGAATGAATTCACTAATTAAAACCGATAGGCAAGACTGGCATAATAATTACGGGTCGCACCTGGCCAATAAGCGCCCCAGTCTTCGCCATGGGTGACATATAAAGTATCCATAAGATTATTCACCTTTCCGGTTAACAATAAAGAACCAAGGGAATAATTCATACCCAAATCCCATACTATATAACTATCCACTGCATTTTCATCAGTATTAGCATTGTCAACAAATTGTTTGCCCACATATTTAATAGTAGAGTGAATGCTGAGGTTTGATTCGGGTTTATAGTTAATTATTAAATTGCTTAACTGAGTTGGAGATTTGGGTAAGATTTTCTGGTTAAAATCACCACCATCAAAAAAATTATTAGATATGGCTGCATTCCAGTTAATCTGAATTTGTTCATTCATAATATAACCTATTTCAAATTCAATGCCCTGATGAACAGTTTTATCAGCTTGACTGTAAGTATAATAACCTTCTTCCTCAAAATCAATATTTTCTATCACTTCATTTTCCAGATTTATTTGATAGAGATTTACCAATGCATTCAATTTTTTAAAGGAAGAATTAAAACCTATTTCATAATCGGTAATTTTTTCAGGGAATGCTCCTTTTGGTTCAAATTGCCACTCGTCGGCATTAATTATTTGATCATCCTTAGGTTCTTTCTCAGATTTCCCAACTTTCCCGAATATTGAATAATTATCTGAAAAACGGTAGTTTAGTCCAGCTCTGGGATTTATAAAATTCCAGTCTGCATCTATGGAATGACCAACAGCATGTCCAATTTTATCCTGCTGCATTTTCCATTGATGACTGACATATTGAATTTCTCCAAAAAGATTTAAATTCGCATTTAGAGAATATATTGTGTGGATGTAGACGGTTGTTGAAGATTTTTTACCAATATATTGATAGTATTTAAAAGGTGTGGTTAGATCGGCTAGCAGGGAATGGGATAATTTTGAAACCTCACCAAAATGATCTCCTTCGTAAATCCTAATTTCACTGCCCAGGTCAATTCGTAACTTATTCAAACGAATTGTATAGCTGGGGTTTATTCCCAGATAATTATTTTTAATCCATTTACGACGTAAAAGGTTGGTAGTGCTGTCCGCCCAGGCTGTTTCTGAATCTAAATTATAATCATAAAACTTTTTTCCCAATTTTTCTGTTTCGTAGTAACCAGATCCCTTCACTAAATAAAGGGTATTTCTAATTACCGAATTTTCATTAACCGTATATCTGCTATTGAGTGAATATACTTGTTGCAGAAAATCATCTGTGAAACCCCTATATCCTTTTCGTCTCAGGTCACGGTCATTGATATCCTCTCCATACACACCATCCCAGGTTAAATCCGTATTTTCATATCCAATCAAAGTGCGAAACTGGCTGGTTAGTTGACCGGATGAATGTTCTATTCCCAATGAAAATGCTTGCTGTAAACTGTGGTGATATTCTCTATACCCATCCGATTCAATTTGTGATAAGCGGAGGTTCACTCCGGAATTTTCTCCAAAGTTCTTCCCCGAATTATAGGTTAAGCTGTATTTGGAAGAATTATAAGATCCATGCCCGATTGTTGCCTCCAGTTTTGCTTCATCAGATTTTATTTTAGTTTGTATATTAATAGAACCTCCAAATGCTGCAGCGCCATATAAGCTATTTCCAATGCCTCGTTGAATTTGTACTTCTCTTGCATCGTTTAATATATTGCCGTGGTCAACCCAATATACCTGATGACTTTCATTGTCATTCATGGGAACGTTGTCAATCATGACCGCTATCTGGCTCTGATCAAATCCTCGAATGGAGACATAAGAATACCCTGTTCCATTCCCGGATTCACTCCAGGCATATACACTGGGTTCATAACTCAAAACCATGGGGACATCTTGTAAAGTATAGTAGTTTTCTATTTCCCCTGGAATAATTGAGGAGTATGCCACCGGGGTTATACCTGGTATGGCTCTGGTTGCTGAAATATTGATATCCTGCCCCTGCAGTACATCAACAGACATTCTAACTAATATAAATTGTTCAACAGGCGACTTTTCAACAGACTGGAAGCCAATGTGGTCAAATGTCAATTTGGCATCCTTAGGTACATTAATCATAAAAAATCCGTTTTGATCAGTGGAAGCGCCCACATCTCTGGAATAGATATTCACACCCGGAATAGGTGTATTGTTTTCATCTAAAACTTTTCCGGAAACCAGAATTGTTTCTGCAAAAATAGTAGTAATAAGTAAGGTTAGTACGAGGTAGGTTTTCATATTTCCTCCGCTAGTATTATCTAGATCAGGTGTAAGGGTATGTTCTCAGCCCGTTATCTTTATATAATGAGCACCCCTAACGAATGCTGAAAGTTACAGGAATTTTCAAATGTGAATAATGAAATTAATTGAAATTAGGATAAAGAATATTTTGATTGCTTCTAATTGTTTTCATAATTTTTAGCCTCTATCAAGGCAAATGTATTTGGGAGATGAACCCAATTTCATTTTAATAATTAAAAAAGGAGCTCAAGTGAAATCAATTTTAAAATATTTAATCATACTACCAATTCTTTTAATCAGTTTTTCTTGTGATGAAACTGTTGCAGATTCGACTATTCATAATGGAGATATTGTTGGCAGTTGGATGCTAACTGGATTAACAGGAACTTATAACTATGTTATAGATTTTCCAGAAGAAAATAC
>JASMKZ010000092.1 GCA_030748955.1 Fidelibacterota bacterium
GAAAAAGAAATGATGGTTGCAATTGATAAAGCAAAAGCAGACGGTGACTCAGTAGGCGGTATTTTTGAGATTATTGCAACAGGTCTGCCTTATGGACTAGGCTCCTACACCCAATGGGACAGAAAACTTCAGGCCCGTATTGCTGAATCCATTATGTCGGTAAATGCCTTTAAGGGTATTGAAATTGGGATGGGGTTTGCCCAGGCTGAAAAACCAGGCAGTGTAGTGCATGATGAAATTGGCTGGGATGGTGAAAAATATACCCGCTTTTCAAACAATGCAGGAGGTATCGAAGGCGGAATGAGTAATGCTCAACCTTTGGTCGTTCGTGCGGTGATGAAACCCATTCCGACGCTGATTAAACCACTCCGCTCCGTGGATATAGAATCAAAACAGGATAAACCTGCACATAAAGAACGGACGGACTCCTGTGCTGTTCCTGCAGCTTCTATTGTGGCAGAGTCCATGCTCTGTTTTGTATTGGCAGACGCCATATTGGAAAAATTTGGAGGAGATACCATGGAACAATTAAAAGCACATATTAAAATTTCAGGTAAATACTAATGGAAAATTATATTATAAATCTTAAACTATTATATTTGTTTATTATTTTCACCATTGGTTTTTCAATCACAGGGGAGAATATTTATGATAATAGTTGGGCATTAATTATTGGAATTGATAAGTACCATAATGTTCAAAAATTAAATTATGCTGTAGATGATGCGGAGAGTATAAAAGATATATTAAGAGATTCATATAACTTCCCTTCAAAAAATATTTCTATATTAATAAATGAAGAAGCAACTAAACCAAATATTCTAAAATCATTTTCTGAGATTACTAAAAATGCGAAGGAGAATGATAGAGTTTTAGTATTTTTTGCAGGACATGGTGAAACGATGGATTTGCCTGGCGGTGGCGAAAAAGGATATCTAATTCCTGTAGAGGGTGACGCAGAAGAATTGTACTTAACTTCAATCCCAATGGATGAACTTAGAGAAATTGCATTAATGTCGGAAGCTAAGCATATGTTATATTTAGTAGACGCATGCTATGGAGGAATAGCGGCAGTGGGATCGAGAGGTTTAGAACCGCAACAAACGCCTGATTATATAAATAAAGTAACAAAATTTCAATCACGTCAAGTGATTACGGCAGGTGGTAGAGGTGAAAAGGTTATTGAAAAGCCTGAGTGGGGTCACAGTGCATTTACATTAAATCTCCTCCGTGGTTTAAAAGATGGTGCTGCAGATTATAATGCGGATGGGTTTATCACAGCCAATGAACTTGGAATGTATTTAAGTGATAAGGTGAGTACTGATTCAGAAAATCAACAAACTCCTCAATATGGTAGGATGACTTCTCAGGAGGGAGAGTTCATTTTTGTATATTCTGAAAATACCATTATAAATCAAGATATAAGTAGTGTATCTAGTGATGAAAAATTGGATTTATTGATTGCTAAAATTGACAAATTAGAATCACAGAATAAAAATGTAGAAGTCGTTGACGAAGATGAGGAAGAATATTATGATGACGAGTCAGACTTTTCAATAACCTATGACGAAGAAGATTATGATGATGACAAAGATGATAAAGATATTGGATGGAAAACTAATTCTGAGGTTTGGTTTTATGTTCAATATATAAAATCAAATACTTATAACAAAATACTACCCAATTTTAACCGTGTATCAATTGGGGGTGCATATAATTTTTATAAAAAAATGTATGTAAATGTTGCCTATTCCCATTACTATGATAAGGATGTGAACAAAAGCTGGTTAAAAATTGATCCCCAATATTTTGAAGCTCAAGGTATCCAATTTGGTTTAACTATTCCAATAATAAATCATAACCTAGAAACACAAGTTTCATATTCACTATGTAATAGTCAATATGATATAGATGGCGAATTTGAAGATGATTTTGGTGATAGAAAATTAGGGCACAATATTGCAATTAATTTATTAGGGACATGGGCAGAGGATGATGATTCTAGTTTCAGATTTTTATTAAATTTTGGATATGATATTAATGATTTAATAAATGAAAGCAATGAAAAGTTATTAAATGGATTAGCTATTGGTTTTGGATTCCAGTTTGTAAGTGTTGACTACTAAATCAACAGAAAATCTCTTCTTAATCGGCATGATGGGCAGTTGGAAGTCCACAGTAGGCAAAAAATTGGCTGCTGCTCTCAATATGGAATTTATTGATACGGACGATGAAATTGAAGAAATGACAAAAATGAAGGTAGCGGATATCTTCGCAGAATTCGGTGAAGCAAAATTCAGAGAAATGGAATCAGCCTATTTCGTTGAAAAAGCAAAACAGAATGGCATCCTCTTTTCTACCGGTGGAGGCATTGTATTAAATGAAAA
>JASMKZ010000093.1 GCA_030748955.1 Fidelibacterota bacterium
GCAATAACTTTTGGTATTGCTCTTGAGAGTGTAGCCATCGGAATCTCAATTGGTTTAGGGTCTGGCATTTCATTGGGTGTGGCTTTGGCATTATTATTAAATAAAGGTAAAACCTGCTAATCATAGGACTCATATTTAGTCTGATGTTATCAAGCCCCGGTCACCCGGGGTTTTTTGTTTGTGGGAGGATGGGTAGATTTAATCTATGAGGAGAGTGATTTCAATATTTTTTATATTATCCTTTCCGACATTGGTGTTTGCTGATATGCTCTATTTCAAAGATGATACATCAATTGAGGGTGAGATTATTGACTATAAAGGGAATTATATTATTTTCAAAGTCGACAATATCAATGATATGCACTCAGGTAATAGAAAATATGTTATCAAGGAGATTGATATTCAAACAATCATGTTTGATATGAATTACGTATATATGGCGACAGACACAAATGGTGAAATTGTAGCAATGCGAATTGGCCAAGATGAATCGATAATCGGGACTAATGAATTACAATATCAGGAAAAAGCAATGGCAGATGCTCTTGAGGACTTTAATACAGGATTAAAATGGTCAGGTGGTTCAATATTAGCATTTGCTGCCGGCCTTTTTTTCATAGAAAAATATGATTACGAAAAAATACTTGATACAGAAATAAATAAAGGTTTTCTTATTGGAAGTACAGTTGCATTCATAGGACCAATAGCAGCGAGTTACCTATTACCTGCAGATGATTTTCGATTGGATAATCTATCAACTAAGAATGAAAATCATCGGAATGCCTATCATTCAACCTATGAACGAGAAATAATAAAAAAACGCTTAAAGTATTCATTAATTGGTACAAGTTGTGCTACTACATGTTTTGGTATTTACGCAGTATTGAATGTCTTGGCAATTATTGGTCTTATGGGGCATCATTAAAAGAAGATTACACCAAGCCCCGGTCACCCGGGGTTTTTTGTTTGTACTATATCTGCATTTTGTTAATAGATTAGAATTCAACCAATGAGTTAAAAGGAAAAAATATGAAAAAGAATATAATAATCAGTATTATAGTTTTACTATTCATCAGTTGTGCTCAAAATAAGGAAACTGACAAAAAAGATCTTTCTGGTTTTACATTTGAAGGGCCTGAAATCGATTTAATTAAAAAGGCGGTTCAGCACTTTACCAAAGGGGAACTGGATGCTTACAGGTCTTGTTTTTCGGATAGTGCAACTTTTGTACATAACCGATGGGGCAATGATAATTCACAACCTATTGATGAACTGGTTAAAATACATCAAGCGGCTAAGGACCAGAGAAAAGGAGATATAGAAATATTAAATGAGATTTATGAGGTGGTCACTATTCCTAATGGCTCAAAATATGGGCATGGTTGGCTGGAATTTTCTTCAGAAAATAAAACGGGTGAAAAATTTGTTAATACTGTTTTTGTATCGTGGGGATTTGATGATGATAAATTGGCGTGGGAATGGGCCATATATGATCTATCCAAAGTTCCTGATCCCTATAAAAAATAATTTATAGATTCTATAAAATAGATTTACCCTTTCTACAACACTAAGCCCCGGTCACCCGGGGTTTTTTGTTTGTGGGGGGATGGGTATGTCTTAAAAATTGCAAAATATATTAAGGATTTACAAAAATAAAGTCGTTATCTAATAGATAAACATTATAACATTATATATCATTCCAGGAATCACAGTTGATGAAAAAAAAAGTAATCATCCCTATTTTGTTCTTTTTTATTGGGATTTCAAGTAATGCACAATCCATATACAACATAGTTTATGAAAAACAATTTCATCAGAATATCACAGCAGAGAATTTTAATGCAGGATTCCACTTATTTGACTATGTAGATTCATTGTTCATACCAAAAATAAATTTTATCCTCCAAAATGATTTTGGCAAAATCATTAATCCAATTTTTCGATTTAGTAAGTTATTTTTTACAAATTATCTAATTACTGACTATTCGTTAACTATGAATCATGAACTTGGTCATGGCTATAGAATGATTGAAGCC
>JASMKZ010000094.1 GCA_030748955.1 Fidelibacterota bacterium
ATTCTTCGAAACCCTGTATATGTTGATTCTTTAAATTCAGAATCAACTAATGTCCTGGCAATAACCATGGGAGTATAATTTCGTACCTGAAAAGAACCAGAATTTTTTAGTAGTGTATATACAGGTCTTTCAAGTTTTGTATTAGAAAAGCCTCTTATCATGTTTAGACCTAAAAGCACAACTATTAATAAAGGAATTGTAAAAGCTATTTTATTCATACAATAATTAATTATAATCCGTTCCTTTGAATGATATTTTCCTCATTTTAACTATATACAATTTATCCATCCTCCCACAAACAAAAAACCCCGGGTGACCGGGGCTAATTAGATAATCAAGCTGGTGATATTCTTAAATATGTTCTTTTGTTATAAGAAATAATATTATTAACCCTGTGAGGGTACCAGATATCAAAGTGTTTACAAATATTGATAATTCTGGTTGCAATAACATGATAGATATATAGATGATATTTACTATAAAACCACCTAAAAACATTCTTTTAATCCATATCATATCTAAATCTATCCATCATCCCACAAACAAAAAACCCCACGAATGTGGGGCTTGACGTTGTGAAAATGGTAAAATTATTTAAGTGATACCATCTTCTTAACCTGCTTGAAACCTTGTGATGTCATGTCTAATTGTACTAAATCCGTTGTGAATAGATTGTACGAAATACCTTGCAAAGTTGATAACCCAGAAGAAGATTTCCATACTATGTATACAATACTCCCCATCGCTTTAACGGTTATATTCACCCTGTTCCTATGGGTAGGTGGAAATGTATCCAGTAAGATAGGGATAACGGTATCCCCCAATTCCTATGTAAATGAGCAAGTGGAATATCAAGTGATTCTCTTGATTATTACAGGATTTTCTCTGTTGATGACCTATTTGTTGAACAAGCCCAGTTTCGAAGAGCACTTCTCGTTTGGGAAGATTTCAAATCCCAGCAACGAACTGAAGCTCTTTGGCATTAAGCAGGGCGATTCATGGTTGAAGACGGGGCTTTCTCTTTGTTTGGTAATCACAGGTGTTACGGCATTGTTTATGTACATCCAGCTTAAAAAGTTTAATGTGGATTGGTCGATCTTGCAGGGCGGAATAATATGGATCTTGCTCTTGTCGATTACGAATTCCTTTGGCGAGGAAATGATTTTTAGAATGGGGCTTGTGTCTCCGCTAAAAGGCTTATTGGCTCCTGGTACGATCTATTTAATCTCAGGCCTATTGTTTGGGTTGGCTCATGCAAAAGGAATGCCCAGCGGGGTGATAGGGATGTCATTAGCTGGTTTGCTGGGCTATGTCTTGGCTAAATCTGTTTATGAAACACAAGGATTCTTTTGGGCCTGGACAATTCACTTTTTACAGGACGTAGTGATCATAGGTTCACTTTACCTGATGAACGCAGGTAAGAGTGCATAGGGGTAAATCGAAACCCTTTTTTATTTTAATCTCTTCATCAAAATCTACCCATCCTCCCACAAACAAAAAACCCCGGGTGACCGGGGCTTGATTTATGCTATAATTTCAACTTCATTCCTATATGACTATCTTCGAATCCTAATGCCTTGTAAAACTCTATTGCAACAGGTCTTTTCTTATCTGTGGTTAATTGAACCAAGTGAGCACCCTTTTGGTGACTTCGATTAATTGCCCATTCCAATAACTGTTTTCCAAATCCTTTCCCTCTGAAATTATTATGTATTCTCACTGCTTCAATTTGTGCTCTTATACCACCTTGATATGTTAGATAGGGTATGAAAGTAAGTTGAAGAGTACCAATAATCTCTTTTTCATCATTTTCAAAAATTATTAACTCCTGATTTTTATCATTTAGTATTGCATCAAAAGCATCATAATATTTTTTTGGTATATTATTTAAATTTTGAAATAATAATCTTGTAGCAAAAGGAGTATTTAAAAGAATATGTGCAATTAATATTGCTTTTATGCCATAAATCGTTTCAAATGAAAAAAAATTATAGATATCAAAATACGTATTTAAAAAACCAC
>JASMKZ010000095.1 GCA_030748955.1 Fidelibacterota bacterium
GATTGGGAGGAAAGTTTATAGCCACTATTAATTACGATATGATTAAAAATAAACATCTTTATGGATTAATATTTCAAATAGGATACAAATCAAGTGGTTATTCAGTTGGTGAACAATTATATGAAGGAATGATAATAAGAGGGGGAGTATCTTTTCAATTAAATAATGATAAATAGAATTATTATTTTAGAAATAGCCCCACATTCGTGGGGTTTTTTGTTTCTAGACATTTAGGACTGGTGGCACACATTGTTATGCTATTTTTTGATGGTCAAAATTACTGTTTCAGTTCTGCTTTTTAGTTGATTTAACTTTATGTCCACTTTTTGAATAATTTTAAAATAATTATAGGGATATTATGGAAACTATTTTTGTAATAAATGACGCATTAAAGATAATAGTAGGTGTATCCATTTTCTTCGTATGGGTAGTTCGTTATAGTAATATAATAGAAGAATTCAAGCAATTCCAACTACCTGATTGGCTTAGGGATATGGTTGGGATATTTAAACTCTCATTTGCGGTTATGATTCAAAGTGATTTAGCCCAGCTAGTATTAATTGGTACGGGCGGTATCACTTTGTTAATGTGTGCAACCTTATTCACTCATTTTCGAATAAATACACCTTACTTCAAGAGATTGCCTTCTTTATCATTAATGATTATTTGCATTATGCTATTTACGGTGGAGTATTCATTACAATAGGTGTTGCCTTTAGAAAAACAATAAGTATCCAATTATTTAATCTATAGCCCCACATTCGTGGGGTTTTTTGTTTATAGACATTTAGGATTGTTAGTCCTTACATTTACTCTGCTGGAAGATTCTTTATAGTTTATATAGTACCAGTAGTACCCACTGATTTATAATTATTTATGGAGTATGTCATGAAAATTATCCTACTGAATATTCTATTTATCTCTGCTATTTTCGCACAAAGTGGCTTAATTGTTGTGGGAGGGTTAAATCAGTCGAAACAGACCATTGAAGAAGATGTTGATGATTTAGATATTGATTATATGAATGGGTATAATCTTTATGTTGAAAGGTCATTTGGTGTTGCAAGATTTGGTGTTGGGCTTAATCAAAGAGGCGTTAAGTTGAATCAAGAAGTAAGTGACATGGGTATTACCATATCTGCGGCTGGCGAACAAACTTTGAACTATTTAACGCTTCACGCTGTCTATCCATACGCAATCCAAGAAAAGATAACTGTTTTTGGTGGTATACAACTAGGAAATGGAATCAATGGAGAAGCAAAGATTAAACAGTCAATATCAGGTTCAGGTCTTTTCGATGGTACTTCTGTTGATTCGGAAGAATGGGACGCAGAAGATATGGAATTAGAATATGGATTGTTTCTCGGAGTAGATTATATGATAAATGAAAAAATTGGAGTAAGAGCATCTTATTTTAAAGGTTTATCAGATATATTTGAAGGGGCCACTACAAAAAATAATACAATATCGGTTTCTTTATTATTTAACATTTAGTTTAAAAAAGTAATAATCAAGCCCCACATTCGTGGGGTTTTTTGTTTATAGACATTTAGGAGTGGTAAGATGTAAAATCTGTCTTATGCAGCACATTCTTCGGTCATTTGTCTCAATATTTTTTGCAATAATTATTTTTTCTTCGTGTGGCATATTTATAACTGGTTATAATGAGTATAAATCGGCGAAAATATTTTATGAAGAGCGCAACTATGACCAAGCGGCACTTTATGCATCAAGATCTTTAAAACTAAAAGCAAAAAATAAAAAGGCATTATTCTTATTTGAAAATTCATATCAATTGGGAGTTGATGAACATAAATCTAATATTAAAAAACTTGAAACAATTGAGGATGGTTCAAAATGGCCCAAATTATTTTATGAATATCATGCGCTTCAGAATTTGAACGATGAACTAGTATCTCTTAAACCAATAATCAATG
>JASMKZ010000096.1 GCA_030748955.1 Fidelibacterota bacterium
GTTTTAGTATTAAGTGGCTTTTAGAGGGAACCGCTGCATCTTTTGAATCTCTTTATATTCAAAACTACTATGACTATAATTATTTTATGAATGCCCAAAATAATATTAATGAGATGGTACATACAAATCCGAGTATTTTTGAAAGTTATGAAAGTAATAATATCGAAATTAATTATGGGTCTTCCGTTTTCATTACTTTAGTATTAGCAAAAGAGTTGATAAACTTAGGATACAGTGAAGAAGTAGCATTTAGGATGATCTATGAAGACTTTATGCTCACAGAAGTAAAAAATTCAAACTGGCAAAATCATTTTGTTGATGTTTTTGGTATTTCAGTAGATGATTTTTATCAAAGCCTCCAATCATATCCATTAGATATCAACTATGTACTTCCAAGTGAGTCACTTTCAATAGAAGATATTTTTAATTAGTATTCTATTTATCGACAATTAAAGAAAGCCCCACATTCGTGGAGTTTTTTGTTTGTGGGAGGATGGGTAAATTTATATATAATAGAAAAGGAGATGATTATGGATAACCGTTCTTTGGGTGCAATTGGTGTCCTTGGCTTCATTATTTTAGCAATAGTATTTGCAATATCTCAAGATGGTGTAAGTGCAAATATTATGAGTTTTATAAGCGCACCTGCATTTGGTTTTGTAGTAGGTGTTGGAGGGGCCTTGACATATATGAAAAAACATCAATTTAAAGATGGAGAATTAGGGAAATCCTTAAAAAATGAATTCATTTTAGCAGGATGGCTTGGGTTAATTGTTGGGTTAGTATTAATGACATCCAGTATGACAAATATCGGTGATTATAGTATCTCCACTTTCATAAGTGGGTTGGGTGCTGCTCAATTGACTGTTTTATACGGCTATGTTCTCGGTAACATAGCAAGTGTTTTCGTTGATTGACCAATGATAATGGCTCACTCCTATCATCGGGTACTTACCTTTACATGATATAGGCAAGAGATTTCAGGTAAGCCAAGAAGATGGTGCTTTTAAAATAGGACTAACAATTAAACAAAAAACCCCACATTCGTGGGGTTTTTTGTTTGTGGGAGGATGGGTAGATTTATGAATGGTTAAGCATCTAATATTTTTTATAAGTAATTATAATAAAAACGAATATAGTCTTTTATTGTTGAGAGTTGTTTTTGGACTAATAATGTTTATAAATCATGGTATAAATAAAATCACTGCAGGGATGACAAAATGGGATAGGTTAGGGAGTGCCCTCACTGATTTAATAGGCTTTCAATTTTTAAGTTCGTTTTTCGGTTTCATGGCATCATTTTCAGAATCTATTGGTGCACTATTAATTGTATTTGGATTATTTACCCGTTCTGCTTCAGTTTTACTTTTCACAACTATGCTTGTTGCATCAATAAATCATCTAATTGATAATGAGTTTCCAGAGTTAGCGATTTTGTATTGTATATTATGTTTAGTTCTAATCTTAAGCGGTCCGGGAAAATACAGTTTAGACTATATGTGCTTTTCAAAATATTATGTAAGAAATAATATCAAAATGAAATGATGATTCTTACGTTTTTGTATAAGATTTTCAACTCGAGAACCTTGGGTTTTTTGTTTGTGGGAGGATGGGTAGATTTGGCTATGCGTAGGTTTTGTTATTACTTATAGCCAACTACATAGAACAGAGCTAGGCATTAGAGAAACATGTCAAACCATTAATCATGATGATTTATACCCATGTCGCAATAAATGATTTT
>JASMKZ010000097.1 GCA_030748955.1 Fidelibacterota bacterium
TCGTACCCAAGCGGTAAGGGAGCGGTCTGCAAAACCGTCATGCACCAGTTCGAATCTGGTCGACGCCTCTTCTAGTTGGAGGGGATAAATTATCCCCCTTTTAATTCCCCCAAATTAGCACTTCCTTAATAAACTTTGTGGGTGGAGGCGATACTCAAATTACTCCAAATATCATATGCCTATACCCTGTATTTGTGAGTTTTTTAATTTATCGATTAACTATATTAAGTTTACATATCTAATTAAGGACTAAAATGAAAGTTATTCGAGAAATATTTAGTAAACCAATGTCAGAATGGACATGGTGAGGTCAATATAAGTACATCACCTGGACGGTGTTTTTTATTTACCTTTTAATAGTCCTATGATTCGTTACCTCATCCTCATCCTCGCCATACTGCTGATATATCTGTTCTACAAAAAGAGATATATCTTAAAGAGCATTATGGAAACACTCAAGGTTAATCGGATGTTACGGTTTAATCTGATGAGAATACTATCTCGCTTAATATTTAGAAGGTTTTGATAACTAACCCCCTATGATTCGCAGGCTAATTATATTATTACTTATTGTTGGATGTGATAAAATTGATAAGAAAGAAGCAGAAAATAGTTATTTAGAGTTCTGGCAAATTAAATATTTTGTAAACCAAGATAATGAACCAACTGATGTTGGATATATTACAAATGCAAATCCAATTTTGGGGAAATTTAGTACTTCAATAATACATAATAATCCACTAAAAGTAAAAATAATGATAAAAGAAAGAGCCGTTGGGATTAAACTTTATGAAAATGAACAAAATCTATCAGTGAAAGGCAATAAACAAGACCCTATAGAATATGATATTAAAGTTAAAAGAAATGATGAAAGTATAGATTTTATTTTTCGAGGAATTAATGAAACAGATTTAGTGGTGGTGGGTAATATTATTTCTTCGTCCCATCAAGATACATTAATTCATTATCTTAAAATGGGTGGGGAATTCGAATTCTATTTAGAAACAAAAAATCAAATTAATAATAAGATCTATGAATTTGAGATAAATGATGAATCACCACATGGTTTTATAAATACTTTTAATAAATTAGAATCAAACTAACCCCCTATAAAGAACTGTTATGATTCGCAGGCTAATTATATTATTACTTATTGTTGGGTGTGAAATTTTTCCTAATAAAAATTGTTTGGTTAGGTCTTTTAATGGATATTTGTCAATTCAAAAATTTAGATGTTATGACAATATGTTCACACATTCCGAATGCAAAGATTTAGTTGAAGTAGACTCTATATATACATATTCTCAAGGAGATTCGACATTATATTCTGTTCGCACATATACATATCACAAATATAATAATGATACTTGTTCTGAGATGTGTGAGCAACGTACTTTTTGTGAGATTTTCCCCTAATAGCACTTCCTAAATAAACTATTAAATTCCCGCATTCGTAGGGATTTTTTTTATTTATTGGCAAATTAGTGACTACCGTCAAAATTTAGTATATCAAAACCCCCTAATATTAAGTAGTTGGTTAACGTAACTGATTAGTTACACTTATCAATATCTCCTTATTAATAATAAAGGGAGGCACTACTAGGAGTAGGGGTGCTTCCCTTTTTTTATTTATCGGCTAACCATATTAAGTTTACATATCTAATCAAGGACTAAAATGAA
>JASMKZ010000098.1 GCA_030748955.1 Fidelibacterota bacterium
ATCAGGCGTAACACCTTCCCGCATCCCGACATCGATGCAATAATGATTCAAAAGAAGTTTTTCAAGCAGATTATTGGGGTAGACCCGGGCTACTGTCTGGCCTTCCTGCCTTGACTTTATTTTAACTTTATGAATCGCGTTTTTTCCATTCTCTAATAATTTTAGCGTGTTTTTCATATACTGAAGCCAGGTCAGGAATGCATAGGGACCGCCCAGCCACTCTTCACCTGACAGGGGTGACTCTGGATTTAATCCTTTGGCTTCTGAAGCTGCCATTACCCATTCTTCCGCGTGAGTAGCTGTCAATGATATGGTTTTGTCGATATACCCTATTTTATCTGAGACTGAAAGTCTTGCCCAGCGGTCTTTGCTGGACTGCAGTATTGTCAGGCTTTTATCTAGATTTTGTGTATCCACAGATGATCCCCCATAGTTTATGATACTTTTTAGTCTAACAGTGAATGATCCTATTCTATAAATCTACCCATCATCCCACAAACAAAAAACCCCGGGTGACCGGGGCTTTATGCATTAATTAGGATAATATTGGCTCAGTCGATTGGCGAAATTTCTATTGCCTTTGGTCCTCTGTCACCTTCCACTGTCTTAAACTCAACTTTATCTCCATCAACTATATTAACATCCGTAGATATACCAGTTTCATGAAAAAAATAGTCAATTCCATTATTGCCTGCAATAAATCCAAACTTTTTTCCTTTGTTGTAAAATTTTACTTTACCTAGTTCCATGTTTTTAACCTTTTTTAATGTATTGAAATAAATTTATTTAGCATGTTCATTTATGCAAAATAAAAGGCGTGAATAATACATATAATAATTCACATTGCAATCAATTATTATATGCCCAATTTCAAAGATAATAACACCAAAATCAAAAAAACCTCGGGTGACCGGGGTGTAATAGTTTAGACCGGTTAATTATTATTCATCATGCCAGTGTCCATGCTCTGGAGACCATACCTTACCTGGTGGTGCTGTCTCTGGAGGTTGAGATAATCTATTAGATGTTTGAGGAGTTAAAGAATTAGGTGAAGAATTTTTCGCTGTAAATGATGGCCCTGATTCATAAAAGAAATACCAGAACATTATTAAGACTAAGACAATGACTATAATCCAACGATAGTAAGATTCATCATTAAACTGGCCATGACAGACTTTGTATTTCTTACCACTGCCACAGTGACAAGAATCATTTCGGCCAAGTTTTTTATTCAAAGTTGACTCCGTAATGGTTTAAATAATATCATTTCACCCCTTTTCCTATATTTAATAAAAATTATACCATATTCACAAACAAAAAACTCCGGGTGACCGGGGCTTGATGCGGTAAATCATTTATTTTTCAAATAAATTTTCACCTTCCTGGGTTCCAATGGTGTAATCGTAGTGTTATTCCAAGACATTCTATCTAATTCCCACACTCCTTCTATTGGGTTTTTGTCTTCGGTAGAGCAGGAAATAATTAATAGAATTATCCCTGCAAAAGTAAAAAGTCTCATTTGAATCTCCTTTTATTATACT
>JASMKZ010000099.1 GCA_030748955.1 Fidelibacterota bacterium
TATGACACCTATCGCACTAGCGGTTAGTCAGCAAATGGGATTCGAACCAAGGACTTTTATTTTTGCTGTTGCGTTTGCGGCATCAGCTTCATTCATTACTCCTGTAGGCTATCAGACAAATCTCATGGTTTACGGTCCCGGTGGTTATAAATTCATCGATTATATAAAAGTAGGCTTACCTCTTGCGGTTATTTTCTGGATATCTGCCATATTTATTTTGCCATTAATCTGGGGAATATGATGATTGGTATGATCAAGAATTTGGTATTTTAATAATATTATAAATTGCCCCATTGCAGGCGTGTGGTTAAAGTGATGTTTTCGTATACCTGCAAACCACACAAAAAGGTTTAATCAAGCCCCGGTCACCCGGGGTTTTTTGTTTGTGGGATGATGGGTAGATTTGGTAAGTATGAAGAAAACTCTATTCATAGTTTTATTATTTGGGTTTTGGAGTTGTAAAAAAGAAGTTCTCAATTATGAGATTAATTTATCTGATGAAAATTTATTCAACACACCTTTAATAGTTTTAATGCATGGATACGGCGGCAATGCTTATAATTTCAAAAAGGAGATTGGCGAGAATGGAGAGTTTGATTCACAGTTCAATATTATATATCTTGAAGCTCCTTTTAAAATAATTCCTTTAATGAATAAAAAGATATGGTACGATTTTGAGATTTCTAATGGTGATACTATTTCGAATCAAGAACAAATTAATATAAGTACTGATAAAATTCTTAAAACCATAAAACGAATCATTAAAGAAAATGATATCAAATCAAAATATTTGTACCTAGGTGGACATAGTCAAGGTGGAATAATGGCATATAAAATTGCTCTAGGTAATCCTGCATTATTTGAAGGGTTTATTGCTAGTAGTGCAAGATTACCAGTAAAATATTCGATTAAAGACGAATTAACCGAGTATCAGAACATTAAAGCACTAATAATTCACGGAAAGAATGATAATGTATTAGATGTAAAGTTTGCACGTGCAGGAAAAAATTTATTAGATAAGTTGGGTATACAAACACAATATTTGGTAAAAGATAATGGACACTCATTAGTTCCAGATTTTGCCATGTTGATTCAAAATTGGATTGAAGATATTTGAATTCCTATCAAGCCCCGGTCACTCGGGGTTTTTTGTTTGTGGAATGATTGGTAGATAAAGAAAATGAGTTTATTGCGGTGCTGTTGGAAAGCAATAAAGGGACTTTGCCCAAAATGCGGGCATGGCAGTATTGTTCACTCAAGAATAGCAATTAAAGAAATATGTGATTCTTGCGGGTTAAAATTCATCGATCAATCCGGTGATGGCTGGGCATTTTTACTATTTCTTGATAGGGCCCTGTTTATTTTTCCAATTGTTGTGTGTTTTTATTTTGGCACCAATATTAAGGCAGTGTTTGGGTTATGTGTCTTTTTGCTATGTACTTTCATTTGGTTGACAACACAGCGTCTGGGTGTATCGCTGGCAATTGAATACTGGATCAGGGAAGGCCGGAAAATAAAAAAGCCACAATA
>JASMKZ010000009.1 GCA_030748955.1 Fidelibacterota bacterium
GTCCCAGCAGCTGTCCATGTACCACCAGAAGCTGTGCATGATGCCTCACCCTTATATATTGGCTCACTACACGCATCCGTACTACACCCACCAACACAATCTTTTTCTGTGAGGAAATTGGGGCTTGAACATGTTCCAGCATTTTCACAAGATTCTGCATTATCACCTAAAGTAGGGTCTGAACATGTAGCACCATTCCAAGTTGCGCCTGCATCTGTCCATATTAGTGCTCCTGTTGCAGCTTCACAATCTACTTGTGTTTCAAAACCAGGGTCTGAGCATATATTAATTTCAGGGTTGGCAGGTTCTTCTATTTCCAGTGTTACTGGAACCGAGGCATGTGAAATACCCATTGTGATAAATAAAATTATTGTACATATCCCCCTAAAGGCGATGTTATTTCTAAACATAATATATCTCCGTTTTTATTTTGGTTTGCTGCTTATGATTCAGTACACAAGCTAGTTTTGTACGAAATTGTCTTAATGAACAGTGCAAAAATTACACCAATTATAAATTAAAGTAAGAAGTTTTTTTGTACCAGAAATACTAAAAGCCAACTTGTCAAACTGCTCGAAACAGTCTGATGGGTTTTCACAATTAGGTTGATGGTTCTTTTTCTATATTTTATCAAGTGCCTGATTTAAATCGGCAATGATATCCTCACTGTCTTCAATGCCCACTGAGAGCCGAACTAGGCCATCGGTGAGTCCTCGTGCCAACCTCTCATCTTTGGGCACATCGGCATGGGTCATGGTGGCAGGGTGAGTTATCATGGTTTCCACGGCCCCGAGACTTTCAGCCAAAGAGCATAATTTTAATCCGTTCATGAGGGATATACCAGATGGGATCCCTCCTTTGAGCTCCATGGAAATCATTCCACTAAATCCATCCATTTGATCTTTAGCAATATCATATTGTGGATGGGAAGGCAAACCGGGATAGGTTACCCGTTCAACCTTAGGGTGGGCTTCCAAAAATTCTGCAATTACCTGAGCATTTTCACAATGACGAGTTACCCTTAGGGATAGTGTTTTTATTCCCAGTAAAGTCAGCCAACAATCAAATGGTGACGGTACCGCTCCTACTGTTTTCTGAATAAATTTACATTTTTCGCCTAACTCATCATCATTAGTGATAAGTATACCTCCAATAATCTGATTATGGCCACTAAGGTATTTGGTGGTACTGTGCATAGTAATATCTGCACCAAACTCCAGAGGCCTAAGTAGGGCCGGGGTAGAAAAAGTAGAATCTACTCCATATAAAATACCATGTCTTTTGGCAATTTTACCCACCGCATCTAAATCGGTTATCTTCAAAAGCGGATTTGTAGGAGTTTCAATCCAAATCAGTTTGGTATTGTTTTGAATGGCATCTTCTACTTCCTGCGGATTGGATGAATTTACATAGGTAAATGTTAAGTCATAATTTACCAGCAGATTATTATACAGTCTAGACACTCCTCCGTACACATCATCTGAGCAAACGATATGATCCCCCGATTTCAATAGTTTCATCACCGAATCAACTGCTGCCATACCAGAGGAATAATAAATTCCATATTTACCTCCATCCAGTGCAGCCAGGTTATTTTCTAACATTTCTCTGGTAGGGTTAGAGGCTCTGGTATAATCATAGCCTTTATCCTTTCCTACCTCTTCTAAAACATAGGTGGCAGATTGATAAATTGGTGGAACAATTGCCCCTGTTGACGGGTCTGGAGATATACCAGAACGAACTACTTTTGTGTCAAATTTCATTTTATTCCCTTTGTTATTAAATGGTATTAATTAACCTGCTTTTCCACAGCATTTTTTGAATTTTTTTCCACTTCCACATGGACAGGGGTCATTCCTTCCTATTTTTTCTTCAACGGAAATAGGCTGCCTTTGCTGTTGATTTTGAGCTGGCGACTGTGTTCCCTGCCGCGCTCCCTGAGGTGGTGCTGTAAAACCCATGCCGGCGGACTCATCGTGCTGCATTTTTAAATTACTTGGAGCAGGTCTGGATGCTACCGGTCTCTTACCAGTCTGCTGAATATTAGATCTGAAAATTCGTTTAAGTGTTTCCCGATTGGTATCCACCATCATTTCTGCAAACATGCCAAAACCTTCCTGCTTATATTCGATGAGTGGATTTTTTTGTCCATAAGCCCGAAGTCCAATGCCTTCCCTGAGCTGATCCATGGCTGCTAAATGTTCTCGCCAGTTTTCATCAATAGTACGGAATACTACCCATTTTTGGAATTGGTCAAATACATTATCATCAACGGACTCTTTTTTAAAGGATAAAATTGCATTTACTCCCTGCACTACCATATCCCGCAATTCATCAATGGAACTAACTCTGTCATTTTCTGATTTAATATCTAATGAAAAGGTGTTTAGCATTTCATTTGAAAATTCATCCCAATTCCATTCGTGAGGGTTATTTCCATTTTCACAATACAATTGAATAAGGTTATCCAGATAATCAGCTATTATTTCATCTACTTCACGGCTGATATTTTCTCCATGGAGTGCATAATTTCTACGATCATATACAATTTCACGCTGCTGATTCATTACATCATCATATTCCAAAAGATGTTTCCGAATGCCAAAATTTCTACCTTCAACCTTTTTTTGTGCCCTTTCAATAGATCGAGTTACCATAGCATGGGTAATAACTTCTCCTTCTTCTACGCCCATTCTATCCATTACTTTTGCGATACGATCAGAACCAAAAAGACGCATGAGATCATCTTCTAAACTGAGAAAGAATATAGATTCTCCTGGGTCCCCCTGTCTCCCGGATCTTCCCCGCAGCTGCAGATCAATTCTTCTGGATTCATGCCTGCCAGTTCCCAAAATAAATAATCCGCCTAATTCTTTTACTCCATCACCTAATTTAATATCGGTTCCTCTTCCTGCCATATTGGTTGCAATGGTTACGGCACTGGTTTGCCCTGCCCTTGTAATGACTTCTGCCTCTTTTTGATGTTGTTTTGCATTCAAAACATTGTGGGGGACTTTTGCACGTTTTAGCATACGACCCAATGTTTCCGATTCTTCAACTGAAGTGGTTCCCACAAGAATAGGTTGCCCTTTATGAGATAATTCCTGAATTTTTTCAATGACAGCATTATATTTTTCACGCTTGGTACGGTACACCAAATCATCTGCGTCTTTTCTAATAATATTTTGATTTGTGGGAATTTCTACAACATCCAATTTATAGATTTCCATAAGCTCCTGCGCTTCAGTAACAGCAGTACCAGTCATCCCTGCAAGTTTAGAATACATTCTGAAATAGTTTTGAATGGTAATGGTAGCCATGGTTTGTGTTTCTTTTTCAATCACCACCTTTTCTTTGGCTTCTAAAGCTTGGTGCAGCCCATCACTGAACCGCCGGCCATGCAGTACTCTTCCAGTATGCTCATCAACAATGAGTACCTTCCCCTCCTGAACAATATATTCTATATCTTTTTCATATAGAGAATATGCTCGTAAAAGTTGATTTATGGCGTGAATGCGATCACTTCGTTCCATATGTAAGGCTTGAGATTCTTCCTTTTGTTCCAAGACTTGATGTTGGGTAATACCTTCAGTATTTTCAATTTCGTGGAAGATTTCTCCTAAATCTGGAATAATAAAATTTTCTGGATGTTCAGGGGATAAATATTGTCTGCCAATTTCAGAAAGGTCTATTACATGCGCCCTTTCATCAATGCTGAAATATAATTGTTCATCTAGCTCATTCATTTTTTTATCACGAATATATTCACTTTCCATTTTATGAATAAGCTGCTGCGTTCCTTGCTGTTGAAGTATTTTCATGAGACGTTTATTTTTTGGCGCTCCTCGAGATGCAATGAGTAGATTTACAGCAGCTTTGTTATCATCTGTCCCTAATACCTCTTCAGCCTCGGCAATTAATTTGTTTACCATTTGGTTTTGCTTACGAATAATATTTTCGATACTATTACGCCATTCATTGTACTGTTGATTAGAGGGTGCATCTACATTCCCAGAGATTATAAGTGGTGTTCTTGCTTCATCCACTAAAACAGAATCAACTTCATCCACTATAGCAAAAGCATGCCCTCTTTGTACTTGGTCTTCAGGCCGAATACTCATGTTATCTCTGAGGTAATCAAAGCCGAACTGACTATTAGTACCGTAGGTAATATCCCTGTTATACATTTCTTTACGCTGCTCACTGTTCATTTGATTAAGGATACAACCAACAGATAAACCCAAATATTCAAACAATATACCCATCCACTGACTATCCCGTTCCGCCAAATAATCATTTACCGTTATTACATGTACGCCCCTTCCGGTTATTGCATTGAGAATAATTGGCATGGTAGAAACCAAGGTTTTACCCTCTCCTGTTTTCATTTCAGCAATTTTACCCTGATGGAGCACAACGCCCCCCATCAATTGGACATCAAATGGCACCATCTCCCATTTCATTTTTTGGTGCATAACCATAAACTCAGTTCCGCATATTCTTCGGCTGGCATCTTTAACGATGGCAAATACTTCTGGCATTTTTATATCTAAAAATTCCTGTTCTGCCTTTATTACCGCATCATCAAGATCTTCTTCTTCGAGACCTTCAGCTTTAAATGTTTTTCGTGAATTTATTGATAAGTCTTTTATTTCTTCCTTAATTGTATGAAACCGATTTATTAATTCATCTTCAGACAAAGAACCAAGCGGGTTATAAGCCGCATTGATTTCATCTACAAAGGGTGAAAGTTCTTTTAAGTCTTTCTCTGACTTTTTACCAAATATTCCTGTTACTATTTTTGTAAATACTGACATATTTATAGGGCTTTCTCTTTACCTTTAATTGTTTCATTATAGACTGAATCTAATATACCATTTATAAAACCGCTACTGTCTGTTGTACTAAATTGTTTGGCAATTTCTACACCTTCAGCAATAGATACTTTTGGTGGTACATCATCAACATAAATCATTTCAGCAAGAGCCATCCTCAGAATCAATTTATCAATAAGGGTAATGCGGTCAAAATCCCAATTTTTTGATCTACTAATAATTAGTTTGTCCAATTCCTTTGAATGCATAAATATAAGATTACTCAATTGTTTTCCATATTTAATTATCTTGTCAGATGGTGGTTTATCTACATCCATCATAAAATCACAGGTATCATCCAATTCAGACCCCCGTAACTCTTTGGCATATATCGCCTGTAAGGCTATTATTCGGGCTTGCCGTTTTTGTTTGGGCTTTAGCTCAGGCATTTCTGATTTTAAACGATTTTTTATAGGGTAGATAGAATGATTTCAACTCTCCAATTTTTTTGATTCTATCTTCAGCCTGTCTATCAGATGCCTCATTTGTAGATATACCTTCATTATCAGACCGATGGAAAATTTCCATTAAAGTTTCATAAATTCCTTCAGCTTGAGAAAAAGCTCTTTCCTGATTATAACCTTCCAATTCGTTTGATACATTTATAAGACCACCGGCATTAATGGCATAATCTGGGGCATAGAGAATATTCCGTTTTTTCAGTTCTCCACCAAAATTATTTTCAATCAATTGATTGTTTGCAGCACCTGCAATAATTGTACATTTTAATTTGTCAATGGTATCCGGATTTACCGTTGCTCCCAGTGCACAGGGAGCATATACATCTACTTCCACTTCATAAATACCATCAGGATCTACTGGAGTAGCTCCAAAATTATCTACTGCCTGCCCCATTAAGGCTTGATCAATATCGGTTACAAACAATTCAACGCCTTCCTTATGGAGGTATTCACAGAGGTACATTCCTACATGACCCAAGCCTTGTATAGAAACTTTTAGACCATCAAGATCCACTCTATTGAGTCGTTCTTTTACCGATGCTTTAATACCAACAAAAACACCATAGGCAGTAACAGGAGAAGGATCTCCACTTCCCCCTAAAGCTTGAGAAATTCCTGTCACATAATCGGTTTCCATTCTGACATGTTCCATATCCCTAATACTGGTTCCCACGTCTTCCGCAGTTATATAACGACCACCTAGCCCTTCTACAAATCGCCCGAACGACCTAAATAAATTCTCTGTTTTTTGAGTCTTAGAATTTCCAATGATAACAGCCTTACCACCACCTAGGTTTAACCCTGCAATAGCCGCTTTATAGGTCATTCCTTTTGAAAGTCGAAGCACATCTACCAAGGCTTCCGTTTCATTTTCATAATTCCACATCCGACATCCACCTAAGGCTGGACCCAATACAGTATTATGAATGGCAACCAGTCCTTTTAATCCTGAGTCTGAGTCATGAAAAAATGAAACCTGTTCATGCCCTCTTTCTCCTAACTCTTTAAATAAATCCATATTTTCTCTTATTTTTTTAATAATTCTCGTGCAATTACAACCCGTTGAATTTCGGAAGTTCCTTCATAAATCTGAGTAATTTTGGCATCCCGCATGAGCCTTTCAATTCCAGATTCCCGCATATAACCAAAGCCCCCATGAATCTGAACACATTGTGTAGATGCACGCATGGCAACCTCAGATGCATATACTTTTGCCATCGAAGCTAAATGTCCATAATTTTGTTTTTGATCTTTTTTCCAGGCTGCTTGCCGAATTAATAATCTGGCAGCTTCTATTTCCATTCCCATATCTGCAATTTTAAATTGAATTGCTTGATTTTTTGAAATTGGTTTACCAAATTGAATACGTTCATTGGAATAGGCAACTGAAGCATTTAATGATGCTTGTGCAATTCCTAAAGCCTGGGATGCTATCCCAATTCTTCCGCCATCCAAGGTTGCAAGTGCAATCTTAAATCCTTCACCTTCGTTGCCAATAAGATTTTTAGCTGGAATTTTTACATTGTCAAAATAAAGTTCACAAGTGTCTGAAGCACGAATTCCCAGTTTATTTTCAGCTTTTCCGGTTTCAAATCCATCCCATCCTTTTTCTACAAGGAAACAAGAGACACCCTTATGACCTATACCCTTTTCTGTGACAGCAAACAGGATTACATAATCAGAATTAATTCCATTTGTTACCCAATTTTTTGTGCCGGAAATATAATAATGATCCCCATCTTTGTTGGCGAAAGTCCTCATATTTGAAGCATCTGAACCAGCCTGTGGCTCAGATAAAGAAAATGCACCAAGCTTATTACCTGAAGCTAATGGTTTAAGATATTTTTCTTTTAAATGGTCACTGGCAAATTTCTCTAATAAATAACAAACCAAAGAATTATTAACGGACATAACAACACCCGAAGACGCTTCCACTCGTGATATTTCTTCCATGGCAATGGTATAAGAAATGGAATCCATTCCTCCTCCGCCCCATTTTGGCTCAACCATTATTCCCATAAAGCCCAAGTCGGCCATTTGCTTTATACCTTCTTTAGGGAAAATTTTCTTTTCATCCCTTTCAACTACGCCTGGTGCCAATTCATTATCGGCAAATTCGCGTGCTGTTTTTTGAGTTAATATTTGTTCTTCTGTAAGTTGAAAATTCATATTTTATATTGATTAATCTTTATAATTATAAAATCCTTTCCCTGTTTTTCTACCCAGTTCTCCACCTTCTACCATCTTCACCAATAATGGACAGGGACGGTATTTTTCATCCCCAAAATCTGAGTAGAGTACATTAATTATACTGAGGCATACATCTAACCCAATAAGGTCTGCCAAGCTTAAGGGTCCCATGGGGTGCGCCATTCCCAATTTCATAATAGTATCTATTGCTTCAGGGGTTCCCACACCTTCATCCAGACAGAAAATTGCCTCGTTAATCATAGGCATTAGAATCCGATTAGAAACAAACCCTGGAGAGTCATTGCATTCTACGGGAATTTTACCCATTTTTTCTGATAAATCGGCTATACACCTAATAATAGAATCATCCGTTTCTGATCCTTTAACTATTTCCACCAATTTCATAACAGGCACTGGATTCATAAAATGCATCCCAATTACTTTGTCTGGTCGCTGTGTTGCCGAAGCAATTTTATTTATGGAAATAGAAGATGTATTGCTTGCTAAAATGGTTTCTGATTTACAAATATTATCCAATTCTTTGAATATATTTAATTTAATATCCTTATTTTCAGTGGCAGCTTCTATGATCAAATCACATGCTGATAACTGATTATAATCCGTTGATAGTGTAATTCTATTCATTGAGGCTTCCAATTCAGACTGACTGATTTTTTCTTTTTTAACCTGTCGATGCATATTTTTATAAATGGTATCAAACCCACGTTGGACAAATTCATCTTTAACATCCACAAGAACCGTATGAAAACCAGAAAGTGCAGATACATGCGCAATACCATTTCCCATGGTTCCGGCACCTATTACACCGATTTTCTCAATTTTCAGATCGCTGCTCACCAGTTACCATTTTCTAATCATCATTCTTCATTCAAACCATCTTAACTACAACAGCAGCAGCTTCTCCTCCACCGATACAGAGTGTGGCTAGACCAAGTTTCTGTTTCTTCTGTCTCAATGCTGAAATTAATGTTACTAAAATCCGTGCGCCAGAGGCACCAATTGGGTGCCCTAGAGAGACAGCACCTCCAAACACATTTACCTTTTCATGAGGAATGGTATGTTCCCGCATAGCTGCCAGCGCAACATTAGAAAATGCTTCATTAATTTCAAATAAATCAATGTCATTAATGGCATATCCAGCTTTATCTAATACTTTTGTGATTGCCTTCCCTGGCGCAGTTGTAAAATAAAGTGGCTCGTTTGCTACGGAGGTTTGTGCAACTATTTTACAAATTGGATTTGAATTTAATTCAGCCGCCTTTTCTGCAGACATGACTACCAGCGCTGCTGCACCATCATTTATACTGCTGGCATTTGCAGCAGTAATTGTTCCATCCTTTTCGAATGCAGTCCTCAGTTTAGCTATTTTATCCAGCTTTCCTCTTCCCGGTTCTTCATCCAATGCCACAATTATAGGGTCACCTTTTCTCTGAGGTATTTCCACAGTTGTAATTTCATCAGAAAAATAGCCTTTTTCAATAGCTTCTATTGATCGTCGATAGGATTCCGCTGCAAAAGCATCCTGTTCTTCGCGACTAAATTTTCCCTCTTTTGCCAATACTTCCGCACAATTCCCCATGTGCATATTCCCGTAGGGATCCCATAACCCATCCTGAATTATGGCATCTAATGTTTTTTTATGTCCCAATCGCATACCATCCCTAGCATCCATTAAATAATATGGGGATAAGCTCATATTCTCCATACCTCCGGCAACAATAACCTCAGCATCCCCACAGCGAATTGCCTGATCTGCCAACATGACGGATTTTAATCCTGATCCACATACCTTATTAATAGTCATACATTCAACTATATTGGGGAGACCGGCATAAATAGCTGCCTGACGTGCTGGTGCCTGTCCCTCTCCGGCAGACAACACATTTCCCATAATGACTTCATCAACTTGGTCACTCTTTAATCCTGAACGTTCAACTGTAGATTTAATGACAGCAGCTCCCAAACGAACGGTTGGAACGGTACTAAGTGCTCCCTGGAAACTTCCAATGGGAGTACGGGCAATTGCTGTTATTACTGAATTCTTGGACATATATTAATTTTTTTTTACCTTTTTAGTTTTGGTGTCATTTTTTGCGTAGGCTTTAATAATATTTTTCACCAGTGTATGCCGTACCACATCAGTTTCATCAAAATAAACGAACGAGATCCCATCCACTTTTTTCAAAATTTTAGTAGCATCTATGAGCCCGGACTTATCGTGTTTAGGCAAATCAATTTGGGTAATATCACCCGTTATTATAGCTTTTGAGGTAACACCCAGTCGTGTGAGAAACATCTTCATTTGCATGGGAGTTGCATTTTGTGCTTCATCTAGAATGATAAATGAATTGTGTAGGGTTCTTCCCCGCATATAGGCTAAAGGGGCAATTTCAATAGTACGCTGATCCAGATAAGTTTTGAGCTTATCTCGGGGCATCATATCATTCAGGGCATCATATAATGGGGTAAGATAGGGGTCCACTTTCTCTTTTAAATCGCCAGGTAAAAACCCTAGTCTCTCTCCTGCTTCAACAGCTGGTCTGGTAATTATAATTCGATCAACTGCTTTGTTTTTTAAGGCAGATACCGCCATGGCTACAGCTTGATAGGTTTTTCCGGTTCCTGCAGGACCAATGGCAAATACAATATCATTTTCCTTTACCGCTTCCAAATATTTTTTTTGCCCATTTGTACGAGCATTCACGGAGCCTTTATGAGTGTAGAGTACCACCGGTTCTTCTCCGTTGCCATTCATAGTTGAGGGCTCTCCATTTTTCAGAGAAGCTAAATATTCACGGATATCCTCTGGCAATACAAAGCCCTTATTATTAATGGTAAACATCATTTCCTTCACTATCATTTCAATGAGCTTGACATCCTCTTTGTCACCATCTAGATGCATGGCAGACCCCCTCACGACAATCTGTGTCTTCACTGTTTCCTGAATAGTTTTTATATTTTGGTCGCCAATCCCCAAAAATGATAATGAGTCTACACCGGAAATATCAATTTTCTTTTTCAGACTTCCTCCACATTACATTAAAAAGCCCCAATACCCACAATGGGGATTAGAGCTGTTTTAATTTTAAAAAAGATCGGTTTCATAAAGCCGAGTAATTTACACAATTTGTGTAATGTATATCAATTAGTCTTCGCTATCTTGAATTACTTCTAAATGTAGTTCTTCTAATTGTTCTTCTGAAACTAGTGAAGGGGAGTTATCCATAAGTGATAACGCCGATGTGGTTTTTGGGAAGGCGATAACATCTCTTATTTGATTTGACCCAGCTAAAAGCATGACAATTCGGTCAAAGCCAAATGCCATACCACCATGTGGGGGTGCACCGTACTTAAAGGCATCCATAAGAAATCCAAATTTTTCCTGAGCATCTTCATCAGAAATTCCCAACAGTTTAAAAATTCTTGCTTGTAAATCTCGGTTATGAATACGAATTGACCCGCCCCCTAATTCATAACCATTCATTATAACATCATATCCAAAAGAACGAACTGTTCCCGGCTCTGAATCCAATTTGTCTAAATCTTCCAAGTTGGGAGATGTGAAGGGATGGTGTAATGCATCCCATCTGTTTTTATCTTCATTCCATTCCACTAAGGGGAAGTCCACCACCCAAAGCGGTGCCCATTTATTGGAATCAATGAGGCTTTCCCGTTTTGCCAATTCTATTCGGAGGGCACCCAAAGCTGCAAAAACCGTTTTGGCAGCATCTCCCACCATAAATATAACAGAATCATCCTCAATGCTAAGTTGAGATATAATATCATTCTTTACCGATTCTGGGAAGAATTTGCCAATGCCGCCATCTAATTTTCCATCAACGCACTTCATCCATGCCAAGCCTTTAGCGCCATAATACTTTTTCAGATAATCTGTAAGTTCATCAATTACTTTTCGGCTATAGGTAGATGCATTGGGGCATACCAAACCCTTCACTCTGCCACCAGATTCCAATACGGATTTAAAGGCATTAAAATCCGATTGTTCTACGAACCCTGCCATTTCCTGTAACTCCATATCAAAGCGGATATCTGGTTTATCAGAGCCATAACGTTCTATAGCATCATGGTAATTAAGTATTGGGAATTCTTCTGGTAAATCTACATCATTCACTATTCTCCAAATATGTCGCGTAAGGTTGGTGCCCAAATTAATAATATCATCTTGATTTACAAATGACATTTCAATATCAATCTGAGTGAACTCAGGTTGGCGATCTGCCCGAAAATCTTCATCTCGAAAACATTTTACAATTTGAAAATATTTATCAAATCCTGAAACCATGAGAAGCTGTTTGTAGGTTTGGGGAGATTGGGGCAAAGCATAGAATCGACCTTTGTGAAGGCGGCTAGGTACAAGAAAATCCCGAGCACCTTCCGGCGTAGACTTCATTAGCACCGGTGTTTCAATTTCCACAAATTTCTGATCATTCATAAAATTCCGAGTAGCTATGGCTGCTTTATGCCGTATGAGCATATTATGCTGCAGTTCTCTAGTTCTAAGCTCAAGATACCGATATTTTAAACGGTGGTCTTCAGAGGCAGAGTTGCGGTCGTTGATATCGAAAGGTGGAGGCGCAGACTCATTGTAAATGGAAAGTTTGGTTACTTCCACATCTATTTCACCAGTGGGTATATTTTTATTTACGGCATCATCCGGGCGGGAAACAACTTTCCCAGTGATGCCAATAACATCTTCCAGCCCCAATTTCTTAACACGGTCAAAAGTCTCTTTATTAATATCTTCATTAAATACAATCTGCGTTTTTCCATATCGATCTCGAAGATCTATAAAATGGAGGCCACCTAAATCTCTGCTTTTAGAGATCCATCCATTGAGTGAGACTGTCTCTTCTATATTTTTAGCACAGAGGTCGCCACATGTATGTGTTCGTTTAATCAATTATTACTCCTAAAAGTTAGATGTGAAAATTAGGAAAGTTTTGGTGGGATTTTTTAGATTATTTCGATTAGAATATTTCGAGGAAAGCCTGTTATATTTATTTATTGATTCTGATTAGAATATTTCGAGCTAAACTGCATCTGTAAACAATAATTTTCAATGTTTCTTATGACTATCTTTCAGAAAAGTACCAATACATATAGTATCGGTGAGACAACACCTGGAATACTGGTTTAAATAAGCCTATAATTTGCGTTTATTTTTTATTATATATTTCATTCTTTCCATCGTACATGCCACTGGACCAGTTGCTTCGTATTGTGATTATGAATCTGGTTATACTACTGATCCTAGTCAACCAAATTATTATCACTACACAACTGGGAATGATCAAGAAAAATGTAACAGCCGGATGTTACGATCACTTGAAGTCTTAAATGCAAATTATGCCCCTGCGGCTATTCAGTTTGTATTACATTCTGATTACCCAATTATGTTACATGCTACAGACCCGGGGTTTGATGGTTTTTTTGAACGTGCAACAGGAGGAACTGCACTTTCACCTAACGCTAATGATCTCAAAGAACATTATAATATTCCTAATGCGTTAAATATATATATTGTAGATTTTGTCAATACACGAGATGGTACTTCCGGAATCTCAACATATCCCAAGGATGTTGGTACTACTAATATACCAGGTGCATTTTTTAAACATGGCTTTTTACCAGGTGATGTAGATGGTCATGCATCAGCAGAATATGACAGGACATTAATGCACGAAATTGGCCATTATCTTGGTTTGCTACATATAAGTGGAATTTGGTATTTAAAGAAGGGAAATAGACAAAGGGATCTTGTAAACGGAGATGAAGATGACTGTAATGAACATGGTGATACTATTTGTGATACTCCCGCTGAACCGGGTGAAAGTGGTGATGCTTGGTATACAAATTCTTCAAATCGTGAATGTATATTCCACGGATATAATGGTGAATATAGTCCTTCTGATGGTATGCTAAAAATTGGTGGATATAATTCTAATGGTGGCTTGGTTTATGGGTGGAATGGTTTGAATGGAGACGACTATGAAATTCATAATTATAATTATTGTGAAGAATGGGAAATTGAAGATAGTTATGGTTTGATTGACCATTGTTACACATATACTAATTATGATAATATGGGTGACTTTTTTGGGACAAAAAATTTGCCTGCAGATTGTTTTAGTCAAAACCAATCAGAATATGCCGCAGAATGTCATATCGATAATTATACACATTTGCCAATTGGTCATAATTTCATGCGGGCAGGGACTTCTCCATATAACGGCTGTGGGCTTTCACCAATAAATGATAACAATTATTATGATGAAACAAAAAGCGGTTTTACTGAAGAGCAGTATTTAAATATCCGATATTTTGCTGAACATTGCTATACAGGTTGCTGGGATCCTGGTGCCTGTAATTTTGATACTACTTCTACCCATTTACTCAGAAATGGGGGAAGTAGCTGCGAGTATTCCTGGGAAACTGACAAGGATTGTGAGAATGATTGTTTGTATACTTCTAATCAAATAAGTAGAAGTAAAAGATTAGATTCTATCACACAATCTTATCAAAATTTGCTTTCTGAAGATAATTTAGACTGTGCTACGGATGAACTTTATGGCGACTTCACAGATGAAGAATGGGACAATTTAATTAAAATACGTAAGAAAGTTAAACAAATGATGAATAACAACATTAATAGAACAATTCTCGATACAATATATATACCTGTTGTATTTCATAATTTATATAAACTAGAAACATTATCTGCAAATGCTACGTTAAATCCTATAAACTTTGAAATAAATCAAATTTATCCCAATCCATTTAATCCCACCACAACCATCCGCTATGGCCTGAATCATAATGCAAATATTCAAGTTTTAATATACGATATTCAAGGTAGAGTAATTACCACTCTCATTGATGGGTTTCAAACTGCAGGATATCATTCCATTATATGGGACGCATCAAAATTTTCCAGTGGAATTTATTTTCTCAATATGTCTGCAGGTGAATTTGCTGAAACAAAAAAATTGGTGTTAATAAAATAAACGGGGGAATTGTTTATGGAAATAAATTATGAAGATTTTAGGAAAGTTGACATTCGGATTGGCACTGTTTTATCATTAAGAAAAAATGAAAATGCTCGTCAGCCTGCCCTAGTTCTGGAGGTTGATTTTGGCAAAGAAATAGGTATTAAAATAACGTCAGCAAAAATCACCCATTATTATAATCTAGAGAACCTTGTTGGAGAACAAATCATCGCTGTCTGTAATTTCCCTTCCAAAAACATAGCTGGAGTGGAATCAGAGGTGTTGGTTCTGGGAGCAATGGAAGAAGATGGGAAGGTTGTATTAGTTCATCCATCTAAAAAAGTAGCAAATGGATTGGAAATAATTTAACTACATTTAATTCATACTAACTCTTGGAACCGTATTTCATTACCCCCTAATTTTAATCTCTATTTATAGACTAAATTTTTCAACTTATATAAACAGGAGTGATAAATAATGTTAAGAAAATTAATGACCATCGTAATAGTTACCAGCATTTTTTTTGGCAGTATATTTGCAGGATCTCTTACCGGCAGAGTAAATTTTGAAGGAAAGGGTCCAAAGCAAAAAACTTTAAAAATGGATGCTGATCCTGTATGTGGTGCATCTCATAAAACACCGGCATATCGCGAGAGTTTTATATTGAGTGAAGATGGTTATCTAAAAAATGTAATCGTTTTTCTGAATAATGTTAAATATGATGGAAAAGCACCTACTACCCGGGCAGTAATTGATCAAAAAGGTTGCATATATTCACCTCATGTTCAGGGAATAATGGCAGGACAGGAATTACTAATTAAAAATTCTGATGCCACGCTCCATAATATTCATGGACTTCCAACAATAAACTCCGAATTCAATTTTGCCATGCCCAAAGTGGTAAAAGAAAAAGCCATAAAGATTAATAGTGCTGAAAACTATATCAAAATAAAATGTGATGTTCACCCTTGGATGACCTCTTATGTTTCTGTGTTTGATCATCCTTTCTTTTCTGTTACAGATGATACTGGAAGTTTCAAAATCGAAAATATTCCGCCAGGAGAATATGAAGTGATTGCTTGGCAGGAAAAATTTAAAGATAAAAAGACGAAGGAATGGAAAACTCTGTCTGCATCAGTAACCATTGGTGAGGGTGAAACTACCCAAAACTTTACCTTTGTAAAAAAAGCTAAGAAGTAACGATTGTTTTCACAATTAATGAAAGGTGAGAAACTTTATTTCTCACCTTTTTTCAATATATGAAAAATATTCCTCTCATATCAATCATCATACTGATTTTGGGTTGTTCCTCTAGAAATAAATCTTATCCAGTACGTGGAACCATCATTGAAGTACGCCAAGAGACTAATGAATTTCTCATTCACCATGATGAAATCCCCGGGTTTATGATGGCTATGACCATGCCATTTCAATTGGGCGATAGTACTGATATTAACCGTTATCATGTTGGAGATAGTCTAAGATTTAGATTGGAGATGGGTGAAAATCGGGCCATTGCTTCAAACTTCCAATTATTAGGAAAAGGAACACTTCCTGAAACTGATGATATGTGGGATGATGATTATACCCCATTGGAAATAGGAGAAATATTTACCGATGTAACTTTTTTAGATTTAGATAGTAATGCCGTAAGGCTCTCTGATTCTGATGGAAAGTTTCGATTGATTTCTTATATTTTTACCCGTTGTCCCATGCCCAATATGTGCCCAGCAGTCGTTGTAAAAAATCAATATTTGGCAAAAGTTTTCAATGACGTACCAGAAATTGAATTTATTCTGCTAAGTTTTGATTATATTTATGATACGCCTTCTATTCTTAAATCTAATTATGGGAGCTTAGTAGAATCCAACTCTAATCTGAAAGCATATTCAAGTTTTGGATATATAAATGATATGTTCACTTTGGGAGGGCAATCTCTGGTTTCGTTTTGGGGTATCGAAGAAAATGACATTGGTCACTCCCTCCGTTCAGTTCTCATAGATCCCGAGCGTCGACTACTTAAAGCTTTCGAGGGTACGGACTGGCGCCCAGAAACTGCTGAACACAAAATTAATAATATTCTAAAAGCCTATAGTTTTTAAAGTTTCCTCAAGCAAGGAGCTTGTTTTACTTTAAATCAATCGACCTTTATCCCATACACCTTTTCAAATGTGTCGGTGGGCATAAGACGAATAGCATCCCAGGTAAGTTTAGAGCAAACCCTTGCGCAAACTTGGCAACCTGTACATTCATTGAAGCGTACTTGAACAGGGGGAATAGGAAATCCATATTTCTCTTTTGGCACGGGTTCAATACAATCCACCGGGCAAAAAGGAACACAAGCTTGACAGCCAGTACAATTGTCTTCATCCACCACCGCCATAATTTTAGGGCGACTCTTTTTAACCCTCGGATCATCTGGTAAATCTGGTATGCCCTTATAATGATCGAATGCTTTTTTTGCCATAATATAATTTAGTTTTCCCTTAGACCAAACTTCTGTACTACCATCCCCATAATAAAAAATATCACGCCAATTCCTAAAAGCTTATAATCCATTAAATAGGGGAATTTATTCATAAAACCTGCACCAATTACCATTAGTCCCACCAGTTGAAAGCCCTTGCTTATATAATACATCAGGCAGGAGAATTATTAGCTGCAGTACCATCAACAATTGCAATTTCGCCAATAATCTCAACATTTTCTTTAAATCCACGATGCTGAATAACAATTACATACAGAAAATGAATAAATGCCAAATCAAAAAGCAAACCATGCATCCACCCAGAAATGCTCCCCGTTTGAACAGCACCACCTAAAATAAAAACCGTCCCTATAAATAGCATATTCATGGTTAAATGGGGAAAGAGAATCATTTTGGTCTTTTTAACTTTCTCATACAGGCTAGGTTCACCACCCCCCATTTTAATACTCTTTTTAATAGCTGTCCCTGAACCGATAAAATAAAACATGACCAAGGTTTCCGTAAACATATAGAAGATAGCTGTAAATAATGCAAATTGAGGATGATTTGCCTGCATTAAATGAAACTGAAAGTAGCCTTGCAATCCCGTGAGAGCCAATAAAACAATACTGATGGCTGTACATAAATAGCTGACTATCATTAAACCCCACATGACTATTTTCCTACTTGTTCAAAAAGCAATTTTGTTTAATAATCTTTACCAATCTTCGTCTTCATCCTCTTCTTCAGACTCAAATTCATATCCATTCTTTTTAAAATATGCCTGAATCTCTTTTGTAATATCTGTTTCTCCTTTAATTGAGTAAATATAATCTCGAAGGCCTTCCAACATCGCTTCTTGGTCACCTCCAATTTGTACAACATATTTTCCCCAGTCACTTTCAGCGCCAGGAAGGTTAAGAATTTCTTTGTCAGGAAGATATGGTGCCGGCATTTTTGTTCCGGGCATGATGCCTTGAGGATCCCGCATCCATTCAATAACCCAATCGGGATGAAGTCTTTCTTTTGTAAGCGCAAGGTTTGGTGCCCAGGTTTGCGCCGCCTGTTTAGGGAACTCTGTACCATAAAAATGGCAGTTATTACAGGCACCTAATTCATGTAATTTTTTACCAGCTTTAAATTTTGTAGTTGATTTATCCACATGAAAATCAGATTCAAAAGCCAGCGAATTATTATCTCTATGCTGGAAAGCTTTAATAATAGCATTCCACTCTTCATCTGTCATGTTAAAAGAGGGCATACGTACTTGCAGATTTGGTCGTATAATCATTGGATCTTTAAAAAAATCAAACAGCCAATCTGGGTGGACCTTTGCTCCCTGTGTATTCAGGTTTGGCGGTGCATATTCCGGAGCCGAGTAATATTCTGCTATTTGCCCTCCAAACCCATCGATAATATGGCAACCTTGACAGTTATATTCCTTTATAAGCTTTCTTCCTTCATAAACAGTTTCATCATTTACATAGTTAGACGCTATTAGATTTTCTCCAACCTCATCTTCAGTAAAACCAAGAATTGTAGTTACTAATGCCTCTATTTCAATTGGGCTAAATTCAAAATTAGGCATTCGTAATTTATCTTCAGGAGAAGATGACTTCCCTTTATCAAATCTTCTGGGATTTTCTAATTTTTGAGTGAACCATGCATAATTTGTATGTTCTATATCATGAACATATCCAAAATCTAATTTATTTAATGGTTTTGATCCCTCAAAAGTTAATTCTGTACCGATAGGCTTGGCATCTTCATAACCGGGGATATTATGACAGCCAAAACATCCATAATAACGGATACTCTTATCTGCAACATAATCAATTTTATTATCAAAGGCCATATCCGCTAAACGAGAATTGGCTTCTTTTTCCGGGTACATTTTTCGAAGCCAGCCCAAAGCAATTTCATCGAGAGCTTCTTCACTCATTTGAATCGGTTCAAATGTATCAAATTCAGTATTTGTAGAATTCATAAGATAGGCTGTGAGATTTTCTGCTTCCTCATCACTCAATCTCAAATTAGGCATTCTGGTATCATGCCAATATTCGCTGGGGTCTCTCAGCCAATTATATAGCCACTGAGCTGAGGTTTTACTTCCAAGGTTTATAAGGTTAGGGCCATGCTCCTTCAATAAATCAGCTAATTGAATATCTTCAGTCATATTATTGGGATTATTTTCAATAACATGACATCCACGGCAACCAACCACATCAAATAATTCCTGACCTTTTTCAGCATTGCCCATAAAGTCTTGATCATTTTCTCTAGACATTTTTTCACCATCCTGAAATAGATACTCTGTCATCGCATAAATTTCAGTGTCATTTCTAAGTTTGGAATCTATATCCGAATTATTAGATTGATTAAAGAAAGATGGCATCCTGGTATCATGCCGAAAACCTTTAGGGTCTTTAATCCATTTTGCAACCCAATCTTTATTTACCTTTTCATTGATTCGTGCTAAATCCGGTCCAGACTTCCTTCTAGATTCTAGACTTTTTATTGTATGACATCCATTACAACCATTTTTTTCAATTAACGTAAGTCCCATTGTTAATTTGTCAGCATGAGCTATATTTGCTTCATCCTGATGACATTTAAAGCAACTTGCTTCAGAATATTTTGTTGGGAGCATTGGTTTTAACCAGTGATGCATTTCGTGCCAATCATACTTTTCTTCCCATTCTGCTCTCTGCTCAGGACTGTTTGGAGTATGTGTTGCCGAAGTAAAATCAGTTCCCCTGCCCCTGCCTGCATGACAAGTAGTACAACCAAAATTCTCATAGGCATGAGGAGAACTGGATGTAAGATACAGATCTAAATTAGGATGGGATGTAAAGGGCTGTTCTGCGTCTTTATAATCTGGATTATCAATTCCCAAATGGCAACTTTTACAACGATCTACTTCAGGAACTGAAGCAAAATTAACATTATATTTAATATCTGGAAGGACAACCTGCTCAACCTTAAAATAAGGAGCCATAAAATCTAATATAGGAAGATCACGAACAATATCTCCAATTTTATTTGCAATGGACATTTTTTGGCGATCAATTAGTTTTAATTTTCTATCTACTAGATTAACTGCTTTTAATACTGAATTCAACTCATCTTGTGCAATTTTAGCATCGAGTTTAATTTCTTTTATTTGCGTTTCATTAGCCAACATAGCGGCTTCTTTTTCTTCTTTAATGATCTTTAGTTTAAACACTGCATCTACTACTGATTGGTATTTATCTTCAATTTTAGTAGGGTCATCTCCTTCATGAAGATGAAGCATTGCAGTTTCATAATTGAATTTTTCTACATCTAAAATAGATTTTTTATTGAGAAAATTCATATTTGCTTTATAGAATTTAGCTTTAGAATCTTCAAGAGATTTCTCTGCTTCTTCTAGCTGGTATTTTTTAGTCTCAAAAGATGTTTGAGCTATAGATAAATTTTCTTCAAAGCTGACTCTTTCTTCCTTTACCGCATCTAATTCTGCGATTAATTTTTTTTCTTCATTCTCAATTTCCATCTGCCTAAATTTTCTTTGGTACACTTTAAAATCATCATCATTATCATCTATAAACATCCAAATCATGGATAAAAGAAAAATGATGCTTGAAATGGCAAACCATTTATTCAGCAGATTTATATTCCAATATCTTTCGTCGTTCAAAATTATGTCTCTTTTTTATTTAAATGTTGAAGAACCACTCCGGGATAGCAATTATATATTTCAAATTAAATAGCCACCGGAGATACATTTTGATTGGCAGTGCAAACATTGTCAAACCAAATAACATTAAGGTTGAATAGCGAACTGGACCATAATGTTCAAACAAATTTTTTAATTTGGTTTTAGCAAGCAATAAAGGCATTATAAATAGATACCCAATAACCGCTGCAAAGCCAACTGCTTCTCGGGCAAAAATACTTGATGGTAATCCTTTATTAAGAAGTTTGACCCATACATATTCAGAAAGGTTGATGTTTGTAAGTGGTTCAACTTTATGGGGATCCCACCACTCAAAAGGTCCAAAAAAATTCCAGTTCGGACCACGAAAAAAAGTGCCAATTACAATCAAAAATACCCAAAGAACCACCCAACCATACATAAAAATAAAATACCCAACGCGCCTTTCTTTAAAAGAATAATATCCATCACCTTTTTTATTAATATCCATGTAGGGAATAGCCATCATTCCAACAATAATAAATATTGGGAAGATAATTCCTGCAATCCAGGGATCAAAATAAACCAACATTTCCTGGAGCCCTAAAAAATACCATGGCGCTTTTGAAGGATTTGGTGTTGCAGCTGGATTTGCAGGTTCTTCTAAAGGTGCCCCAATTAATATAGACCAGACAATTAAAAAAACCATGAATAAAATTAAGGCAATAAGCTCTATATATACTAAATCAGGCCACACCAATACCTTGTCATCAGGATCGTTCCACTCTTCCGGTTTTTCTCCCCGATCTAATCTTGCATCATTATTATATGCTTTTTTCATTCCCAGCCAAATAACAAAAATCATAGAATATATCATTAAAATGATGGGGATGTTATCTGGCTTGGTCATGGTTAGATTAAAATAGGGATCGAAATACCCAATGACAAAAAAGAAAGTGACGGATATAAAAATCCAAAACGCACCTTTATTCGTCCAGAGTTTATATATTCCCCATTGTTTATTTTTCTTTTCAAACCAATCGGTTGGAGGAAAAATAAATGGGAACGCTACTGTGAGCAAAGTAAAAGAAATTGTGGGTGCTGACAGAAAATCAATCAGGTTTTTAATGTAATTCATAAATATCCCTTATTCTACAATGGGCCGGAAATACCACCGTCTTTCCGAATTCGCCAAAAATGAACCGCCATAAAAATCATGGCGACAAATGGAACTGCTATACAGTGCAACACATAAAACCGTAATAGGGTTGCCTCTCCCACAAATCTTCCACCCAATAAGGCGAATCGCACATCCGACCCCATATGTACCAAATTAATATCGCCAATAGCCAAGAGAGACGCTCCTGGACCTTCATGCCCGATAAAAGGGTGAGCCCGTGCCATATTGGTTCCAACTGTTACCGCCCAGATTGCTAGTTGATCCCAAGGCAAAAGATAACCTGTAAAACTGAGAAATAAAGTGATTGTCATAAGCAACACACCAACACCCCAGTTAAATTCGCGAGGTGGTTTATATGATCCGGTCATAAATACACGGAGCATATGTAACCAAACGGTAAGCACCATGGCATGGGCTCCCCATCTATGGAGCTCTCGCATAATACCCAATGGGACTTGTTCCGTTAAATCTATGATGTCAGTGTAGGCATATTCTACAGTAGGGCGGTAATAGAACATGAGCAGAATTCCCGTTATAGTTAGTACCACAAATAGGAAAAAAGACAAGCCGCCCATACACCAGGTGTATCCTATTTTTACAGCATGTTTGGGAACGCGAGCAGGATGTAAATGGAGAAATACATTCCCTAGTACTGCATACATCCTCTGTCTCCGGCTCCGGGGCACCCCTGAACGTATAATTGATTTCCAAACCTGGGATTCACCAAGTCGACTTAATAATGATTCTTTTTTTTCTTTTTCAGCCATTTGATTATTTATAAATTATATTTTTAAAAATGATTCTTCTATTTCCCACTCACCTTTTTCCCATTTAAACCGCTTGGTTTTATCCACAATTATTTGTCCATCAGATGCGAGAGAAACACTATGACGCTCTAGAGGTCTTGGTGCCGGACCTTCAAAATGTACACCTGTTTTTCTAAAACCACTTCCGTGACAGGGACATTTATATTTCTGCTCAACTTCTAACCAATTTGGTGTACATCCTAAATGTGTGCACACTGTTGAAAGAGCATAAATTCCTTCATCATTTCGTACAACCCATACGGCATACTTTTTCTTAAACCGGGTATCTACCTTGCCAATAGCAAAGTCATCTGGGTAGCCAATTTTGAAAGACTGAGGAGGTTCAAATAAAACATTGGGAAACATAAATCGAATCATCGAGGTGAAAAAACCGCCTGTTGCTCCTGCAAATGCCAGCCATCCTAATGAGAGCCAACCGATAAATCCTTTTCTGTTAAGACCTTTCCCTGAATCTGAATTAATTGAGGCTTTTGGTATTACTTTTTCTGACATTTATATTTTCCTGTTATAGGTTTTATCTAAAGTTTTTATAGCAATGTCCCTTATTTTCATATTATTATCAAATGTGGCTAATTTTAAAAGATTAGTTACAAAATTTTCGGACGGATATTGAGAAGAAACTTGAATCGCAACCAGTATCGCCTGCACTTTTTCTTCTTCATCTACCTCGCTGAAATTATTTAAATACGATCTATCCAATAGATTATTAATAATTTGGTTGCCGGATATGTCACCCAATTTTGCTAAGGCAATGGCTGCATCCCAGCGAATATTGGGTTCTTCATCTTCCAATAGATTTTGTAATTCAGAAATTACTGATGTATCCCCAAGCGATCCTAAGGTAATGGCAGCTGCAAGTTTCTCCTCGTTAGAGCTTGATCCTTGCAAGAATTTTTTAACCTGATTCACACTGGGATCATATCTTAAAATACCCAAAGCCTTTATTGCCGCAAGACGACTGCCTTCATCTTCATCCTTCAATCCCTCAATAAGTGTAGGACCAAATTCCTGCTCACCAGTTCTGCCCATTGCTAATGCCAAATATATTCTAACCATAGGATCATCATGAATAGACTTTTTATAGACTGTAATCATCTTATTTTTAAATCCAGAATCAAGAGGTACTAACTCTGGATTTGATAGTAATTTTGATAATTCATAGGCAGATTGCCAACGCTTAGTAGCAGAACCGATTTGCACATTTGTAAGATATTCATGAGGAGAATTTGTTTCATAGGTTAATACCTTGAACATGAAAAAAAACATCACACCAAAAATTGTAATCATTAAAGGGATAAGAAAAAAAGCATAGTATAAAGTATATACCTTAGAATTTTTCTTCTGCAATTGTTGAGTAGATTCAGCCATTTATTATTGATAGAAGTAAACTTTCAAAAGAAAATCAGTCCGTAATTTACAGGTATTATAAATTATGAAAAAAAGAGTATTTACAGGATTTTGTATTGAATCTAATCAGATTGACTATTGTTAATTTTATCTTTTTTTAGTAGGTGGGTGACAATCCCGTTTATTTTTTTAACTTCCTTTTTTAGTGTTACTATTTCACTTAGTGAAAACAAAACAAAAATACTACAACAAATACCTATAAGTATATACAGGGATTCCAATTTACTTATTTTCCTTTTTTCCTAATTTTCGAAATTCAAGTGTGAGTAATATAGGAAAAATAAGTAAAATCCCTAAACTTATGAACATCCCTAGAACAACCAATTCCAGATTTGTCATTAACCATTCCAAAGTTAACCAATCAAACATCACAATTGCCTGTTAAAAAACTTTTAACACCAACCATAGATATAACACCATTAGTCCGGTGCAAATAATCATGGATATCCATTTTATGAATGATGATTCTACTTTTATTGACATCAATTAATGATCTTTAATTTCTTTTATACTACCATCTGAGTTGTAATATGTCCAACGCCCTTTTGGAGAACCATTTTTTAAAATGCCTTCTCGCATTTTCAAGCCATTGTCAAAATAATATGTTAGCACCCCGTTTGGCACACCTTTTTGATAACTTCCTTCATATTCCCGTTGGCCATTGGAATATTCATTAAATAATATCCCTGTAAATGGATCATCAGAGTCTAATAAATATATTTTTCCCTCAAATTGTACCGTTTTTGAAATATGTACTGTTTCCGTTTCACTACAGGATAATTGTAGCAGAAAAATACTACTCAAGATGATATTTATAAGGAATTTCCAGATATGAAATTTATTGACCAAGGAGGTCAAACAAGCAAGGAAATAGAGATGATATCAGCAGATTTTTTAGTATGAAATAATCAAGTACGATGACATGGCAATTTCGGGGCAATATCCATCACCCTGGCATGTAGGAGGTGTAACACAGTTATTTCCAACTACCCTGCAAGCATCATAATCAATGACGTTTTCATCGCCAATACTGACAAAATCTGTAATGTCAACAATGTACGGAGCCACATCCATTCCTGGGCACCATCCGGCACGTCCATATCCCCAAGTGCCATATTGATTAGGCACAACGCCTTGAGGAATCGTCTCTAGTTCCATACAGTAATCATTATTTCCTGCTTCCGGATGAGATTTTGAAAATTCTCCTGTACCTCCATTTACAGAAAAATTATGCCGGGAATTACAAAACTCAGCGCAGTTGTAGCATCCAGCACTACCCCATCCATGGCCCGTTATATAAGAAACAAATTCTACTTTTATAGCATTTTCAGGCACTTCAAAAACCACTATTGGGCGATTCTCATCATAGTCTGGGTTAAAAAGTACTGTCCCATTCCAAGCCGGGATATATTCCTGTGGCGAAGAAGTTTGACTTTCTGAATCATTATATAATCTAAATCTTAATGTGAGAAGACTGTTAGGCCATCCTGATTCCTGAAATTTAATTACCCTGTTTCCACCGGGTCTTAAATGAGAAATAAATGGGCTTATATCAGTCAAGTGATGTGGCTGACGATCAAATGGAGTAATCCATCTGGCAATTTCTAGGCAGCCCGAACTATCAGCTTCACAGGAATACAAATGGGCGATGCGGTCATAATCATCACAGCCTGCATCACTGTAATTCATATTCGCATCAGGGCAACCACGGAGTAATTCAACACTCAACCCGCTATATTCGGTAAGATTTTCATTAGACGGAAATTCAACGGCTTTGTAAATGGAAGATGCCCATCCACCGGTATAATGTTCTCTCTCAAAAACGGTGATTTCATCATACTCTTCATCAGGTTCATACAAAGCGCTATATTCATAATTGAAATACAGAGCTTCATGAGCCAGGTAATTTATATAGGTACCGGAGAAGTTTGCGGGATTACCGAGATATCCTACTTCTCTCCAGCGCTGAAAGCGATCAATGCTGATAGAGCGAATATCACATACCGCATCTACAAACTCTTCAGTATGACTGTCGCATTTATCGGGCACAAAGTGCAAATGTTTTTTCCAATGCGCCTGCTCTACCTCTGACATTCCCAATAAAATTAAATCAAATTCTCCACGAACATCCCGTACATCTTGAAAATAAGTACTACGATCTGACAAGAAAAAATAATGCACATTGTCAGGAGAATCTTCCAATAGGTCATCATAGTAACTATCATTCCAAAGCGTGGTGCTACTGGCAGGGCCAAGGGTGAAGAAAATATAGCTTTCCTCTCCGTTCCACTGGGTTTCAAAATTCCAAGCGCTAGGTTCTGGACTAAGCACCAAATTAGCCAAGGCAACTATATCAAGTATATCCACTGATCCATCAAAATTAAGGTCTGACTGAATAATTTGGCCTTCATCAAATTCTTCATATCCTAAAACATAGCTTACGGTTGCAACAATATCTAATATGTTTACCATATTATCTGAATTGACGTCTCCTAGTTCAAGGTTCAGATCAACTAGACTAAAAGGGCCTGCAGTATCAAAATATTCAGATCCGTAGGGACCATCATTGAATTCTATCTGTGCCGATAAAATTGTTAGTACAATAAATAAAGGTAATATTTTGTTAATCATAATAAAATTAAATCTCCTCCAAACCTCAAATATACAATCATTTGAGCTAAAATTAAACAGGTTTATTAAGGAGAAGGGTAACATGTGATGGATGTCACAGAAAACCCGCCCACCTTCAGCACACCTTATTCTACCAAATAGAAAGGGCAGGAAGATGACTTCCTGCAATAAAGTTTTACATACATTCAGGTATTCCTTTCATTCTAAATTATCCCTTTAATCCATAAGGAAATATGTCAAAATTCTATATTACCACACCACTTTACTATGTGAATGACAAACCGCATATCGGACATGCCTACACCACTATTTTAGCAGATGTATTGGCACGATATCATCGAATTATGGGAGATGATGTACACTTTCTAACAGGCACAGATGAACATGGGCAGAAGGTTCAGGAAGCCGCTGCAAGCCGTAATGTTGACCCTGAAAATCATGTTGACGAATTTGTGCTGCGGTTTCAGGAGCTTTGGAGAAAACTGCATATAGATTATGATGATTTTATAAGAACGACAGAGCCACGACATACGAACCGGGTAAAAGAACTTCTCACAACCCTCTATGAAAAAGGGGAAATTTATACAGATGAATATGAAGGGCTTTACTCAGTATCAGAAGAACGTTTTGTGACAGAAAAAGAGGTTGAAGAAGGTGATTTTCGGCAGATTAAAAAACTGAAGGAGAAAAATTATTTCTTCAGAATGTCAAACTATCAAGGCGCTCTCATCAAGCATATTGAAAGCCACCCAGAATTTATAAAACCAGAAACACGCAAAAATGAAATATTGGGTTTCCTCAGAAAACCCTTAAACGATTTATGTATTTCAAGGCCAAAGTCCAGACTGAGCTGGGGCATTGAAATTCCATTTGATCAGAATTATGTCACTTATGTTTGGTTTGATGCCTTATTGAATTATATAACAGCTATTGGCTGGGGATCAGATAAGAAAACCTTTAATAAATGGTGGCCGGTAAATTATCATTTAATGGGAAAAGATATACTTACCACCCATGCAGTATACTGGCCGACTATGCTCATGGCAGCCGGTATTCCTCTCCCTAAATCTATCTTGGCTCATGGTTGGTGGCTCATGGAAGAGTCAAAAATGAGTAAATCTGTGGGGAATGTTGTAAATCCATTAGAACTTATTGATGATCATGGTGTGGATTCAGTGCGCTTCTTTCTCATGCGTGATATGGTGCTGGGCATGGATGCCAATTTTAGCATTGAGAGTTTTATAAAGAGATATAACGCTGATTTAGCAAATGATTACGGCAACCTTGTAAATCGAGTCACCATGCTTATTCAGAAACATTTTGATGGTAAAATACCTAAATCCGGAGATTATGATGAAGTTGATTTAGCACTCCTTGCGGAAGCTAAAACTACCCCCCAATCTGTCAATAAGCTCATACAGGAACTAAAAATGCATGATGCTCTTGAAACTACTCTCTCTCTCTTTCGTAAAATAAATCGTTATCTAGAAGTCAAAGCTCCTTGGAAATCAATTAAAGAAGATTCCTCACAAGGAGGTTCTGCTGCAACAACTCTGGCTTTATCTGCTGATGTACTTCGTATTGGCTCGCAATTATTAAATCCGGTAATGCCTGAGAAAACCACCACAATTCTCAATATATTGGGAGCCGGATCAATCCCGCTAAATGAAACTAATATTGGGCTGCTCAAGGCTGGGTCAGATTTGGGGACAGGAAAATCTCCCTTTCCACGAATTACGATAGAATGACACTTATTGATACCCACGCCCATATCAGTTATAATGATTATGCTGATAGAATTGATGAGGTAATACAGTCAGCAGAAGAAAATGGTGTGAAAAAAATTATATGCGTGGGTGTGGACTTACTATCATCTGAAAATTGTCTAAAATTGGCAGAAAAATATCCAACCCTGTACGCCACGTGTGGAATTCATCCTCACGATGCTGATAAGGCTCCTAAAGGATACTTGTATGAATTGGAAACATTTTCACAGCATCCAAAAATGGTAGCAGTGGGAGAAATTGGCCTGGATTTCCACTATGATTTCAGTGACCGAAAAACCCAAAGGCGGGTATTTCATGAACAGCTTGAAATGGCAAAATCATTAGAATTCCCCGCTGTAGTACACTGCCGGGAATCAGATGAAGATATATTGGAAGGGATACAAAACAGTGGTAATAAAAAAGGAGTGGTCCATTGTTTTGCAAGCAGTGTGGATTTTGCGCAAAATATTCTAGAATCTGGCTTTCATATTTCCTTTACCGGTATGATTACCTTTGTAAAAGAATTAGAACAGGTAGTGAGAGATATTCCATTGGAACGAATGATGGTAGAGACCGATTCACCCTATCTATCACCCAAACCCTTTCGGGGAAAACAAAACGAACCAAAAAATGTTCTTCATATAGCTAAAAAGATTGCTGAGTTGAAAGAAATTTCTCTTGAAGAGGTAGCAGATTCCACCACTGAAACAGCATTGAATCTTTTTAAGAAATTAAACGCAAATTAATCTATACCCTAATTACATTTGACAAGCGATCAATGACCAAGGCTCCTCATATATTCCGAAAAAAGTGGGGGCAGAATTTTCTGCGAGACCCCAATACCATTTCTAAAATTATTAATTGTCTACAACCCTGCCCATCCGATAGTATTTTAGAAATCGGACCGGGAGATGGTGCGCTTACAGATCATTTAAGCAAACAGGCTAATGAAGTATATGTGGTGGAAATTGACCCGCTACTTGTAACGAATCTTAATAATAAAAGATATCTAAACGTGATAATTCATGAAGGAGATATTTTAAATTGGGATTTGAATCAATCTAAGAATGAAGTGAAAATAATTGGGAACCTACCCTATTACATTAGTAGCCCCATTTTATTCAAATTACTGGCATGGAAAAATTGGGAGCGGATGATACTCATGTTTCAGAAAGAGTTGGCACAGCGAATTATCTCCAAACATGGCAATAAATCGTACGGTCGTATTTCTGTAATGTGCCAAGTGTATTGTTATGTTAAAATTGAGTTTATAGTTTCAAAAAACGTATTTCAACCAAAACCAGAGGTAGATTCTGCTGTTTTAACATTTTTCCCAAAATATGGTGAGTTGCCGAATTTTACCAAATTTTCTAACTTGGTAAAACAAGCCTTTTCTCAACGGAGAAAGAAACTAAAAAATAACCTGACAGATACATATAAATTGGGGAAAATAGAAAAATGGGCTGATAAAAGGCCGGAAGAAATAAGCCCAGATGAATTTATTCAAATTTATAATATGATTTTTGTTGGATAAAGTTTGGATGTTGCATTAATATATCGGGCTAATTTTCTATTCATATTCAGAGGAGTTCGATGGCAAAAAAGACCAGCAAAACAAAAAAAGTGAAAACTTCACCAAAAAAAACACCCTCGAAGGTAAAGACCGCATCTAAAGCGCCTGCCAAAAAAGCTGCCCCTAAGAAACCAGCTGTAAAGAAAGTTATTCCTAAAAAAGCAAAAGCTACTTCTAAAACTACTGTGAAAAAGAAACCTGCAGCGAAGAAATCTACTAAACAAGTTATTCCTAAAAAAGTGGTGTCAAAGAAAAAAACTGCTGCAAAGACCCCATCAAAAGCAAAAAAGATTGTTGCTCCAAAGACAAAAGCTAAATTTAAACCAGATACAAAGAAAAAACTTACGGTAGCTCAAAAAGCAAAGAAAATGAAGGATCAAATCCCCACAAAAATGGGGGAGGGAGAATTAGAACCTGAGGATATTCAGGATGCTCTTACAGAAGAAGAAGAATTGCTTATGGCTGAGCAAGAGAAAAAACGTGCTCAGAGAAAGAAAAAAATTGCCAAGCTGGAGAAAAAAATTAAAAAATTGGGAAGTGATGCAAATCGTTCTCTCAGCAAATACTTGCAGGAAATCAGCCGTTTTGAGCCCCTTCTTCCTCAAAGAGAGGTTGAGCTTGCAATATTAGTGAGGCAGGGGAATCGCCTTGCTTTAAAAGAACTCACTGAAGCAAATTTAAGATTCGTGGTTAGTGTTGCTAAAGATTATCAAGGGCAGGGCCTCCCGCTCACCGACCTCATCAATGAGGGAAATTTAGGGTTGATAAAAGCAGCTGAACGATTTGATGAAACTCGTGGATTTAAATTTATTTCTTATGCGGTTTGGTGGATTCGTCAGTCTATACTGCAGGCATTAGCTGAACATTCCAGAATTGTTCGACTCCCCCTTAACAGGGTGGGAACCATTTCAAAGATTAATAAAGCTGCCGAGCGTCTGGAACAGGAATTCGAACGGTCACCCAGAGCAGATGAACTAGCCCGCCAATTGGAAATGAAACCCAATGAAGTGAATGATGCGCAACGGATATCCCGTAGACATCATTCTTTGGATACACCGTTTTCAGATGAAGATAAAAATTGCCTTTTAGATGTAATTCCAGATGGTGCCACAGCTGAACCTGATCAAGAATTGCAAATGGACTCTCTTCAGGAAGAAGTTGCTGCAGCATTGGACACTCTGAAAGATAGAGAACGTGAAGTTATTAAAATGTATTTTGGAATTAGTCATTCTTATGCGCTTACCCTAAACGAAATTGGGGAAGAATTTGGATTGACCCGTGAACGTGTTCGGCAGATTAAAGAAAAGGCTATTCGCCGCCTACGGCATCGTTCAAGAAGCAGAAAATTACGACAATATTTAGGATAAATCGAGAGGGGGTAAGATACTACTTTGGTAAGCATTAAAATTCGAGAAGACGAACCATTTGAAAAAGCCTTAAGACGCTTTAAAAAGAAATGGGAAAAAGCTGGAATTCTAAGAGATGTAAGGGCACGTGCCTATTACATCAAACCCAGTGAAGCACGAAAAATTGCCAAGAGAAGTAAACGAAGACGAGTTCCATATCGTCCTACGCTTTTCTCTCAGGCACAAACTTAATACAAAAGAAAATCCAGATAATATCTGGATTTTTTTGTTCCATTTTTATCCATCTTCATTTTGTTTTAATTTAGACCATGCAATTAATAAGAGGAATTTCTGGAATTAGGGGTATTGTTGGAGATAGTCTTACTGATTCAGTATTAATTCGACATATTCAGGCATTTTCCGAAGTACAGGGGAATGGTGACATTCTCCTCGCTCGTGATAGCCGTTCTCATGGCACATCTTTTATTAATTCTGGATGTGATGCCCTCATAAAATGCGGCAGAAAAGCGTTCAATTATGGAATAATTCCTACTCCCACAGCACAATTTCTAGTAGAAAAAAATAAAATGGCAGGCGGAATTGTTATTACTGCCAGTCATAATCCAACCGAATGGAATGGTCTGAAATTTATTGATTCAGATGGTTGCTTTCTCAATGGCGAAAAAAATAATCGCTTATTTGAAATTGCAGATAGCCAAACTTTCAATCTATTACAAAACGGATCTGCTATGCAAAGAGAGCACGGTTATAACGCTCATATTGAGCATACTTTAAATCTATCTATTAATGATGTAAATGCAATTAAAAAATGTTCATTTTCTGTTGTTGTGGACGCTGTTAATGGTGCTGGTTCACATGCCCTCCCTGCTATGCTAGAAGCCCTGGGCTGTAAAGTCCATCGTCTATTTTGCGAGCCAAATGGAGAATTCCCCCGAGGGCCTGAACCATTAGCCGATAATTTGAAAAATCTAGGAAAAGCAGTTCAATTACAAAATGCAGATGCTGGCTTTGCAACAGATCCCGATGGTGATCGTTTGGCTGTGGTAGATGAAAATGGTCGTCCTTTGAGTGAAGAATATACACTTACTATTTGTGCAGATGGTTTTTTCAATACTACCGGATCAACAAAACCACTGGTGACCAACCTATCTTCTACATTGGCACTTGATAGGGTAGCAGAAAAATATGGAAGCTCTGTAATTCGGTCAGCTGTGGGTGAAATAAACGTAGTAAACAAAATGAAGGAAGTGAACGCAGAACTTGGCGGAGAAGGTAATGGCGGAGTTATTTTGCCCGAGAGCCACTACGGTCGTGATTCATTGGTTGGTGCTACCATGTTTTTAAATCGCATGGCTCAGGATACTCAAAAAGTAAGTGAAATATTTAAATCCATGCCCCAATTTGCAATGGTTAAAGATAAAATCAAATTGGGATCTGTAGACTCTAAATCTGCAATGGATAAAATTGAGTTAAATTTTACTGATGCAAAATCTGATAAAACAGATGGATTAAAACTGATTTGGGGAAATTCCTGGGTTCATATTCGAGAATCTAATACGGAGCCCATCATTCGAATTTATGCGGAAGGTAAAACAGAGAAAATTGCTACTGATTTAGTTGAAGTAGTAAAACAATTGGTCTAATAAGTTGTAAATTCCCAATTAAGAAATCTGATAATGAAAGCAAATCAAATTAATATTGCAAATTTTCGACAAACTCCGGTAATCGATCAAGTTGGGGTTAATGAACGGGTTGCCCGATTGAATTCCAGAAGCATAAAAAAAACATCGAAAATGGCCGCCTTAAAGCTAGCCTTAAGTATGATTGATCTTACCACTCTGGAAGGAATGGACACACCAGGAAAAGTCCAGCAGTTATGTATTAAAGCAAAACATCTAAATCATGGAATTTCTGATTTGCCTCATGTTGCTGCCGTTTGTGTTTATCCCTCGCTCGTTAAAATAGCTAAAAAAGAATTGAATGGAACATCTATTAATGTAGCCTCTGTAGTCACAGGTTTTCCCAGCGGACAAACCAATTTTAAAACTCGACTAGAAGAGGTTCGATATGCCATTTGTGAAGGTGCCGATGAAGTAGATATGGTTATATCTCGAGGAAAATTTCTTTCTGGAGATTTTCAGCTTGTATTTGATGAAATTGCCCAAACGAAAGAGGAGTGCGAGGATATACACCTCAAAGTTATTTTAGAAACCTCTGAGCTAAGTACTTTGGATAATATCCGTCGTGCAAGCGAAATTGCCATGAAAGCAGGTGCAGATTTTATTAAAACGTCAACGGGCAAGACAAAATGTGGCGCTACTCAACCCATTTCCTTAGTTATGCTGGAAGCCATTAAAGACTTTTACCAAAAAACAAACAAAAAAATTGGGATGAAGCCTGCCGGGGGAATCAGTGATTCCAAAACCGCAATTCGATACTTGGTAATGGTGAAAGAGATACTTGGCAATGAATGGCTTACTCCCACCTTATTTCGTTTTGGAGCCAGCTCTTTAGCAAATGATTTATTAATGCAAATCACCAAACAACAAAGCGGTGCTTATCAATCCGCAGATTATTTTTCTAAGGATTAACAATGACAAACCAAACAGATTTTATCACTGGTTATTCACCAGCTCCCGAATCTACAAATCTCATTGAAATTAAAGAACGCTACCCTCTTTTTATTAAGGGAAAGTTTTTAGAACCCCAAAGTGGTAGATATTTTTCTACTATCAATCCCGCAACTGAAAAGAAACTTTCAGAAGTGGCTGTAGCAAACCAGACAGATGTTGATTTTGCAGTAAAATCGGCACGAAATGCTTATAAAAATGTCTGGTCAAAAATGCCTCCAAAAGAACGAAGCAAATATATCTATCGTATTGCAAGGGTATTACAGGAAAGAGGTCGTGAATTTGCTGTGATTGAATCAATGGATGGGGGAAAGCCAATTCGTGAGAGTCGCGATATTGACATTCCATTAGCAGTAGCACATTTTTTCTATTATGCTGGCTGGGCTGATAAACTCGAATATGCATTCCCAGGGAGGAAAGCAAACGGATTAGGTGTTGCTGGACAAATTATACCTTGGAATTTTCCTCTTCTCATGGCTGCATGGAAAATAGCCCCTGCTTTGGCATGTGGAAACACCATTGTTCTAAAACCTGCAGAAACCACTCCCTTAACAGCCATGAAGTTAGCTGAATTATTACAAGATATCGATTTGCCTCCGGGGGTAGTAAATATTATTACCGGTGCAGGAGATACAGGAATTAAAATTGTTGATCACCCCGATATCAATAAAATTGCATTCACCGGTTCAACAGATGTGGGAAAAATAATTCAGAAATCTTTGGCAGGGACTCAAAAAAAATATACTTTAGAGCTTGGCGGAAAAGCAGCTCACATTATTTTTGATGATGCTGCAATTAATCAGGCAGTGGAAGGGATTATTAATGGAATCTTTTTTAATCAAGGACATGTCTGCTGTGCCGGTAGCCGTTTATATGTACAGGAAGGTGTGGCTGAAGAAGTGATATCCAAATTAAAGGATCGAATGGAGACACTTATAATTGGCGACCCCCTTGACAAAAATACTGATATTGGTGCCATTAATTCTAAAATGCAACTAAAAAAAATTATGGAGATTACACAATCTGGGGAAGATGAAGGTGGGGTATTATTTCAATCTAAATGTACTACCCCAAAATCCGGTTATTGGTTTAAGCCTACGTTAATTTCAAATGTTGCCCAATCTAGCAGGGTTGTTCAGGAAGAAATATTTGGTCCCGTATTAGCAGTACAAACATTTAGAACAGTAGATGAGGTTATTGAAAAAGCAAATAATACTCCTTATGGACTTTCCGGAGGAGTTTGGACAGATAAGGGAGCAAAGATATTTAAAATAACCAAACAAATACAAGCAGGTATCTTGTGGGCAAATACATTTAATAAATTTGATCCAACTTCACCATTTGGTGGATTTAAAGAAAGTGGAATGGGTAGAGAAGGGGGAATACATGGCCTTTACCCTTATGTGGAGTTATCATGAATTCTCGAATTGATATTCAAAAAACTTATAAGTTGTATATTAATGGGAAATTCTCCCGAACAGAATCTGGCAGGTATTTCCCTCTTAAAGATTCTCGGGGAAAGGCTACTGTAAATTTGTGTCAGGCAAGCCGGAAAGATTTTAGGGAAGCAGTTAAATTTGCAAGAAAAGCGGTGGGCGGGTGGAGTAGCAGAACCGCGTATAACCGTGGACAAATTCTCTACCGAATTGCTGAGACTTTAGAGGGCAGAAAAAAACAGTTTATCCAAGAATTAAACCATTTTGGTATTACAAAAAATAATGCAACTCAAGAAGTAGAAATTACAATTGATCGTTTGGTGTATTATGCTGGATGGGCAGACAAATACCAAGCTCTATTTAGCTCCGTTAATCCAGTTTCAAGTGCACATTATAATTTTTCTGTTCCTGAATATCAGGGTGTGATTGCAATTATCTCTCCAAATGACAATCCATTGCTGGGGTTGGCATCTCTCATCGCTCCGGCTTTTGTTGGTGGTAATACAATTGTATGTCTTGCTTCAGAAAAGAACCCCCTTACTGCCATTACCTTTGCCGAAGTTCTCCATGCATCCGATATTCCCAATGGTGCGGTTAATATCCTAACCGGATTTAGTTCTGAACTAGCGGAACATTTTTCCTCACATAAAGATGTAAATGGTATTGTGTATTGTGGTGAAAATTTAGAATTGAATAAATCAATTCAGGAAAATGCATCTGAAAATGTAAAACGAATACACTATTATGACAAAATAAACTGGCTAATAAATAAAGGTCAATCACCTTATTTTATCATGGATCATTCTGAAATAAAAACAACCTGGCATCCAATTGGTAGTTAATGATTAATTCAAACAAATGCTATTGAAAAATCTGTTCATTCCTTTCAATGAATAGTCGTATTTTTTTTGCAGTGCAATCCACCTTTAAACGCAGGATATATTTTATTATTAGAAATTTTTTCCTAACGGTTTTCCTCTCTTTTGCTTATTCAATTTCGGATGCTTATCAAGATTTAAATATCGATTTTCTGTTAGATGACACCACAAAAGTTCAATCAAAAAAATCTTCCAAAGGCACGAAGAAAGATGGTAAAAAACTATTTAAGAATGTAATTAAGGACTTCAAAAAAATTGACGGCCTGTTCACTATTTATTGGAGTGTAGAAAAAAATAAAGCTTACCTCTCTATACTTCCAGATCAATTAGAGAAAGTTTACCTGGCGGGTCTCACCCGCCAATCAGGTGACGGTTATTATTTAGATGGAAGTTCCATGCTAAATGAATATCCATTTATGTTTAGACAGATTGGAAACCGAGTACAATTTGTAAATATAAATGTAAAATTTCGGGCAGACAAAGACTCCCCATTTAGCCGATCTGTAGATAGGCACACCTCTCACTCTATTCTTTCCTCTACTATAATTGAAAGTGACCCTCACCCAAAGGATAGCTCAATATTGGTTGATATTGGAAAATTATTTATTTATGATATTGAAGAAGTTACACGTAAAAGTCAGGGGATTTATAGTTTTGATAAAAAAGACAGCTATTTTAAAGATTTAAAATCTTTTCCGTTCAATACAGAAATTGAAATTGCCCTGCATTTTAAGGGTAAAAAGGGAAAGTATATTTATACACTTCCCAGCTCTACCAGCGTATTGGTGAATTATCATGTGAGCCTTTCGGCAATCCCTGAAACGGATTATCAGCCTCGTTTGGCTGATGACCGCGTGGGTCACTTTGTAACCATTTATCAAGATTATACAGATGTTCGTAAAATTTCACCCTATATCCGTTATATCAATCGGTGGAATTTGGAAAAGAAGAATCCCCAAGCAAAAATTTCCGAACCAAAGCAACCTATAGTTTATTGGCTTGAAAATTCAATCCCCTATGAATTTCGAGATGCTGTTCGTGAGGGAATATTAGGCTGGAATGAGGCCTTTGAGGCAGCCGGTTTTAAGAATGCCATAGTGGTAAAGCAAATGCCTGATGAGGCTGATTGGAACCCTGCCGATGTTAGATATTCAACTATTCGCTGGATGTTTCAACCTGGGTCTGGCTACGCAGTTGGACCCTCTCGAGCAAACCCATATACTGGAGAACTTTACGATGCAGATATTAGGATAAGTGCCGATTTTGTCCGTGCCTTTTACCGATCACAGACGGAATTTGTCACTCCAATGCTTGGGCAGGTGAGTATGGATTTTGATTCCGAAGAACCCTCTGAAGAATTTTCATCTAAAATGTGCCAGTACGGAGATCACCTCCAATATGAAATGGCATCGGCATGGGATGTAATGACCACTTCTGGAATAATTAAGGGGACGGATGAAGAGTTGCAAAACTACATCCACAATGGGATTGTAGATTTGATTTTACATGAAGTGGGGCATACCTTGGGATTACGACATAATTTTAAAGCCAGTTCTATTTACTCTATTGAACAATTGAGTGATCCTGCTTTTACAAAAAAATATGGTATTAGTGGGTCAGTAATGGATTATCAACCTATCAATGTATTTGATGGCGAAACTTTTTTTCAAACTAAACCTGGGGTCTATGATTATTGGGCAATCGAGTATGCCTATAAACAGCCGGATAGATCGGGTAAATCAGAATCCGATTTTTTAGAATCCATTGCATCTCGTTCTAACGATCCATTATTGCGATATGGTACAGATGAAGATACGTTTGGACAATCAACAAGGGGGATGGACCCCCATTCAAGTGCATGGGATTTAACCGATGACCCAATGGCATACTATAAAAAAAGATTCGAAATGTCACAGGAACTGCTTGAACTTATACCAGAATATTTTGAAAAACCTGGAGAAAAATACTCTACAATTCGCAGGGTGTTTGGTCGGGGGCTACGAGATTATTTAAGCGCTGCTCGCAATATTGCCAAATATATTGGAGGTATTCACCATAGTCGCCATCATGTTGGTGATCCTGGTGGAGATAATCCATTTACATTAATACCTGCAGAAAGACAGCGAGAAGCTCTCAATTTTATATTGGATAATATTTTGGCAGAAGATACCTTTCAATTTGACCCAAATTTATTGAATAAACTGGCTCCAGAAAGAGGTTGGGATTTTAAAGGATCTGTATGGAGAATGGGCAGAATTGATTATCCAATTCATGATTATGTCCGATTTATTCAATCCGGCAGCATTTATCGTCTACACCATCCTCGTATTTTTGCACGAATTCGAGATAATGAATTAAAATTTCCAAAGGGTGAATCAATTTATACCCTTACGGAACATTTTCAGAAAATCTCCAAATCTCTGTGGTCAGAGTTAGAAAAAAATAACAATGTGAACAGTTTCCGCCGAGACCTCCAAAAATCTCATGTGGAAGTGCTTACTATTATTCTACTAAACGAAAGAGGATATTTTCATAGCGATGCCGTGGCCCTGGCGCGTGCTAACTTGAGAGAGACGCATTCCAATATAAAAGAGTCATTGGAAACGGGTTTATTTAATGATTATACCAAGGCACACCTTAGTGAATGTGCCAATAAAATTCAATCAGCATATAAGGCACAGACCGTTGTTAATTAGTATAGTAAATAACTCCGCTTATTCAAGAAACAGCTATCTACTCTACTAACTCTCTTACCTCACTTCCTGATGTAATTTCTTCAATTTTACTAAGTGGTTTTTCCAGCTGTTTTTTTCTAGTGCCTACCATGGTACTGTAATCTTTTTGGGCGGCTTCCAAACTGCGCCCCATTTTATCCATCACCTCAACATACTTATCCCATTGAAGACGAAATGCATTTAAGAGGTTCATTACTTCAGCGGCTTTTTCTTCCATGGAAAAGTTACGTGTAGCCTGGTAAATGAGTGACAACATTGCATATAAAGTAAGAGGAGAACAGAGCAAAACTTTTTTCTCTAAGGCATAATCAATAAGCTGCGTATCTTCCTGATTGATAAATCCGTATATTGATTCATTAGGTATAAACATCAACACATAATCCAGAGTACCTTCCCCCGGGTTGACATATGCCCTACTAGCAATTGCTTTAATATGAAGTTTTACATCCCGAAGAAAATCTTTTTTGTGGGATTCCTGCTCCTCATCTAATTCTGAATTAATATAACGCTCATAACTTGCAAGGGGAAATTTTACATCCATATTGAGTTTCTTTTCCTTTGGAAGAAAAAAGGTGTAGTCAGGTTTTTCGCCTGACTCCACCTGGGTT